>CAYVOU010000345.1:0-3103 GCA_964453295.1 uncultured Gammaproteobacteria bacterium | reverse complement strand
GCGCTGACCTTCACGTCGGCAGCAACGGCGCGATAACCGCCGGCGACGTTTCAGCCGGCAGCTACGTCAACGTAACGGCTGATGGCGCAGGTGACATCAACGTCGGCAATGTCAACGCTAACGGCACGGCGTCATTCTACGCGAACAGCGGTAATGTCACGACCAAGGGCGTAAAAGCGGTCGGTTCGATCTACGTTGATGGCAGGAACATCACAATCAATGGGATTATGCAGGCCGCGAGCGGCAGCAGCCTGGGCGGCAGCGTGTACCTTTACGCCGGACAGTCCGTGAAGACCGGTCCCAATGGGCGCGTCGAGGGGTATATTCAGGTTGACGGATTCGAGGGTATGCCTGGCCCGATCGACGTCAGCATAGTCACCCGTTCGCCGGAAATTCATTTCGGCAACAGTTCCACGAGCGGGCTGTCGGGGCCGAAGCGCATGAACGTGAAGGTGAACAATTCCGCCTACACCGGGGCGACCACCGCGATTTTCAATGCGGTGGCCAATTACACGCAACTCAGCTTCGGAACCGTCGATCTCACGTTCGGTGGCAACGGCACCATCATGACGAAACTGAACCCGATGGTCGTCGACAGTTTTTCGGCCAATAGCCTGAACGGCTCGCTGACCTTGAACAACGCCAACCTGCAGGCCCTGTCGAGCAGCGGCATCATGCTGCATGCACCCGGGTCCATCAGCTTGCTCAACAGCATGCTTTCCGCACCGACCCTGACCCTGGAGTCGGACGGCGGCGGCATCGCCGCCAGCGGCGCGAGCCTGACAGGTTCCACGCACCTGGACATTCACACGGCAGGCAACGTCTCGGCGGGCTCCCTGTCCGGCGGTTACGTCGAGGTGAAGTCCTCCGGCGGCGGGCTGAGCGCCAGTACTGTTTCAGCGGATTCGCTGGAAGTGCATACGCATGGCAATGTCAGCCTGGGCAGTGTCACGGTACGTTCAGGGGCGCTGCCCGGCGTGGGCGACACGGTTCTGCTGGACCTGATGCAAGGGGCGGGATTGGCGCTGCCGACCAGTGCAAGCGGCAACGCCGTTTTCCAGACCGACGGAAACATCAGTATCAACAGTCTGACGCTGACCGATCCGTATCCCTACATCGCGTTCGCGCTTAACGGCACGTTGGATCTGGGCAGTCTGGACATGAGCGGCACTGAAATTCTGGCGCAGTTCACCACCAACGATCCGGCATTGTCTATCGGGGTCGAGTCGCTTGCGTCCACTCTCCAGGACGTAAACTTCAACAAGGCCGACCATTTCAGCAAGTTCCCGGGCACGACTATCGCCATCGGTGTCGGGCAGGCCGGCAATCAGCAGTTGACCCAGCAGGGTGACATCATCATCGGAGCCAATGGCCCGATAAATCTTGGCACCAAGAATTTTGTCTGCCTGACCGTCGGTCAATGCATCGGGCTGGACAAGGTGATTACGAGCGGCAAGGTCTTGTCACTCGCCTCGGCATCGCTGTTCAACGTGCCGTTGCCACAGGAGTTCAACAACACCGACAGCGAAAAGAAAAAAGATGAGGATCTTTTCGGTGGAGGCGACGATGAAGGCGAGGGCGGCGGCCAGTCGCTTGTCACGCAAAACAGCGGATCGGAGAAGATGTGCCAGTAGGATCAGACAATGCGTAAAAACCGAAATCACTATTGGTCTTCGTTCCTTCTGGTGCCGCTTGCCGTGCTGGCATTGGCCATCACACCGGCAATGGCGGCAGACAGCGCAGGTAAAGTGGTCACTCTTACCGGCGTGGCAACTTCCGCGACGCCGCAGGGTGCCATCCGCCTTCTGAAGGTTGGTTCCGACCTGAATTCCGGCGACACGGTAGCGACGAACCCGAATTCCTACGTGCGTATGAAGTTCAGCGACGGGGGCTACGTGATCCTGCGTCCGAACACACGGTTCGTCATCCAGGACTACAGGGACACCGGCGATACAAGCAAGGATCGCAGCATCTTCAGCCTGCTGAAAGGCGGTTTTCGGGCAATTACCGGCTTGATCGGCAAGCGCGATCACAACAACTACAAAATCCGGACGACGGTGGCGACGATCGGCATACGCGGCACCGAGCACGAGGGGCGGATCTGCGACAACGATTGCCTGGACATCGATCCGCCGCCGCCGAACGGGCTTTATACCCATACCTTCAGCGGCGGCACAGACGTTAACGGCCACCATGTCGGCCCGCATCAGTTCAGCTTCACCGACCCTCATGGCAAAACCAATTTCATTACCAAGGGACAGGCAAAGCCGCTGACCAGCGATCCCATCCCGCCCGCCGATCCCGCCGACTGCGAAAAGTGAGCGGGGACGCCTCGCTTCCCCCACCACCAGGCTATGCGAGCGTCGTACCTTTTGACCGTGAGGCGCATCGTGGCCTTGGAGCCTTGGGCGGCTACCGCTTTGCAGCCGGTCTGCACGCAATCTACATTACGGCACAGGAGTTTTTTCGCGCCGCCGCCGACTACCCGATAGTCTTTTTCAGTCCCGAGCCGGGCCAATGGCTGCCGCTAGCCCTGACCGGTCTGACCGCGGGTCGCAATCTTTTCGTCGAGGAAAGCGGTACCTGGCGGCCGGCGGCCTACGTTCCGGCGTATGTGCGCCGCTACCCGTTCTGCACGGCCGCGGTCAGCGCGGAAGCGGGCACCGAGCCGCAATTCGTCGTCTACGTCGACCCGTCCGGCCTAGGCGCGCCGGCGGATCCCGCGGAGGCATTCGTCGATACCGATGGCAACTCGACCGCGGTCTGGGTTGCGCGCGAGCGGTTGATCCGGGAAATGGAGTCAGCGCGAATGGTCACCGAGGCTTTCGCGGCGAGATTGCAGGCATTGTCTCTGCTGGAAGCATTCGAGGCCCATGCACAGCCGGTACGGGGTACGCCCATGCTGATCAAGGGATTGTTCCGGGTCAGCGAGGAAAAGCTGAACGACCTGCCCGGGGACGCCGTCAAGGGCCTGATGGCCCGTGGTGAACTGTCACGGATCTACGCGCACCTGATGTCGCTGGACAATTTCACGACTCTGCTGGATCTGCATGCGTCGCTTGCTGCAGCCTAATGGCGGCATACGCCGCGTGTGGCACTTGGC
>CAYVOU010000344.1:0-3104 GCA_964453295.1 uncultured Gammaproteobacteria bacterium | reverse complement strand
GCTTCCAGCAGACCCTTGGGCAGCGGGTCGATGATCTTATCGGCGCGGCGCAGGTCCGGCAGGCGTACGTGCTTGCGCTGTTCAGGTGTCGCCAGCAGGTAGCTGCGCAGGCGGAGATGGCGCGTCAGGCCCTCGTCATCAGCGAACCGCGCCAGTTCGTCATAGGGCAGCGCACGGCCCAGGCGGATCCGGACGCGGCGCCCGTGCTTGTTGATCAGCTCGCGCGGCAACATGGCCGTGCGCAGCCGGGGATGCACGAGGCCGGCGAGTTGGAACAGGTTGCTGTTGCGCCCCTGAACATGGGCGGGAACGACCGCCGCCCGGCCAAGGTGCACCAGGCGCCCCGTCGTCGGACTCCATTCCGGGTCGGTTACCCTGGCCTGGCGCAGGTGAAAATGCGAGACCGTACCCGCGGGAAACACCAGCAGCAGGCCGCCGCCGCGCAACCAGCGGACCGCGCGCCGCAGCGGCGCCACGTTGCCGGCGGTAGCACCCTCGCCGCCAAAGGGATCGACTGTGATGAAAAGATCGTGCAATTCCTCGACCTGCCCGAGGAGATGATTCGCGAGGATACGGACGTCAGGGCGGCGCTTGAGCAGCAGGCTGGCGAGCAGCATGCCTTCGATGGCACCGAAAGGATGGTTTGCGACAACGACGGTGGCACCTTCGCGCGGCACACGCTGAAGCATGATCTCAGAGACGTCGGCGCTGACATCGAACGCAGCGAGCACCTCCTGCGCGAACGCCGGTCCGTTCAGACCGGCCGGCAATGCGCTGTATAAATCGTCGAGGCGGTTCAGTGAGAATGCGCCGTCGACCGCGGGCGCCAGCCACCTCCCGGCCCATTCGACTCCGAATTTGCGCCCGTGGCGCTCGAGGTGTGGCCCGACGCTTATGCGCCGCCGTTTAGTGCAGAGTGACATCGCCGCATTCCCCCGAACCGAATCGCCGGTATTCGCATCCGCATTGTGCGGTTGCTTTTCTACCGGTGTGGCATGACAGGCCTGCGACAGTCGCCTTACAGTTTCGTTAAGACTATTGAACGGCGTGTATGAAACATGAGGCCGGCGATGCGTTCAGGCTCCCGGAGGCGCCGGCCGCGGTACGGTGAAGAAGACGGCGGCCCCTCTGCCCGGCTCGCCCTCCGCCCAGACCCGTCCGCCGTGCAGGTCCACGATTCGGCGTACCGAAGCGAGCCCCAGGCCCGTGCCTTCATATTCCTCGATGTTGTGCAGTCTCTCGAACGGCTGGAACAGCTTGTCGGCATAGCGCATGTCGAATCCGACGCCGTTGTCGCGCACGACGAAGACCGTTTCGCTGTCACCGGCATGGCATTCAAAGCTGATTTTCGCTGTTGCCGTGCCACGCGAAAACTTCCAGGCATTTCCAAGCAGGTTCTGCATCAGGATCCACAAGAGCGTGCCGTCACCCTGGACCACGCAGCCGGCGGCAATGGCCGGTTCCACTTGTCGCTCCGGGGACGCCTGCTTCAGTTCCTCGAGGATCTCCCGCGCCATGGCCGACAGGTCCACCATTTCATGGCGCAGTTCACGCTGGTTCATCGAAGCGAGCGCGGCCATGTCGTCGATGGTCCGACCCATGCGTTCCGCCGATCGGCGTACGCGCGCAAGGTAGCCACGGCCCCGTTCATCGAGCACGTTGCCGTAATCCTCAAGCAACACCTGGCTGAATCCGTTGATACCGCGCAGCGGCGTTTGCAGATCGTGGGACAACGAATAAGCGAACGACTCCAGTCGTCGATTGCTCTGTCGCAGGGCTTCATTGGCCACCTGAAGCGCCGTCGGGCTGGGCAGCTTCAGAGCGGTCGGCAGCAGTCGCCACAACACCACGGCCGTCGCGATCGATACCAGGGCGGTGGCAAGCTTGATCAGCCCGTCGACAACGTAGACCGGCACCCAAAGGGTGAGCACGGCCATGAGGTGGGTGGCGCCGCAAAGCAGGATGAAAGCGGCGAACATGATCGCCAGCGGACGGAAATCGACATCGCGCCGCTTGCGTACGAAATAGAGCAGCGCGAATGGAATGCTGAAATAGGCCACGGCGATGGAGGAATCGGAAACCACGTGCAACGCCATCAGCCAGGGTTTCCACAATAGACACATACCGTGCGGCATGTAGGGGCCGCCTAACTGCAAAGTCGAGATGCCAGGCATGGCTGTTCCCTTCCTGCCGCCGGCGAAGCAGCGAACACCACGCCGGTTGGCGTGGTCCGGAGTGACGCTGTCGCGCTCCGTTGGCGTCCGGACGCAACGGGGCGCCGGTCCCGCTAGTAGCCGGGGCGGCGTGGCGTCGCGTAGGCGTCACCCGGCAGGACGAACGGCGGCACGCGTCCCACCAGGGCTTCTATGAGTTCAAGTTCCTGATCCGTGTGATCCTTGAACGGCGCGGGCCGGATACGCGGGCCCGAGGTACCGGCCGCGAGAATGTAGCGCGGCGCGTTGTGGTGCTTGGAATGAATCGTTTCGTGCTGGGAAGGATCGCCGGCAGCCTGCACGTCGGTGACTCCGTAACAGGTGCAGAAATAACTTTCGTCGGGTTGTGACTCGACGTAGACCCCGGTTCCGCGGATCCCGATCGTCGCGGTCGCCGTACTCATCTGGTGCCGGCGCTTGCCGAACACCGAGAGCAGCTTGCCGGACAGCACGCGCAGCGTGTCGATGAGGTATTCGCCGCTCGTGGACGCCAATTGCAGGTGGCTGGACTCGCGCAGGATGAATGCATCCTTGCCCACGACGAACACCACGCGGGCGCCGGCGCCGGTCTCCACTCGATCGCTGGCCCGGATGACCGTGTCCATATTCGCCGGCTGGCCATTGACCCGCACGTCGCCTTTCAGCGTGTAGATCGACTTGCCCTTGCCCAGCGGCGCCGGCAGCCTGCCCAGCGCATCGGCATCGGCCAGCCGCGGCCGGCCTACCAGAAAAGCCCCCGCCGCCAGCAGTCCCACCAGCAACCCACGGCGGGCCTCGTCCACGTCTCCAGTATCGCCGGTCATGTCAGGCGCCTCCCACTGTTGCACGCCATTATTGTGCCGCCACCTGACGGCGGCGGCTCACCCATCCCTGGATCAGGGAACCATTTAG
>CAYVOU010000343.1:0-3136 GCA_964453295.1 uncultured Gammaproteobacteria bacterium | reverse complement strand
AATGAGAACTGCTGGATTTCCATATCGTCGGTCGCTGCTCATGAGTGTAGTATGGGAGCCGCATTAACAGGCAAAAAAAACGCGGTTAACCCGACATGACTTGTTCCGGGGCAACGAGAGCGGGCATCTTCGAAAGTCGTTTCGGACCCGCAGGCACGGGGTGTCGCCATGGGAGGCGTTGAACGTCTTGCCGGCGCCGAGGCGTTTGCCTCGGCGGGCGCCTTACACCCAATCGCCGTCTTGACGCGGCCGGAGGTCGCGGTCTGTCGCCGCGAGTTCGCTGGGATCGAGCGCGCGCTCGGCGGTCCGCAGTTGCGGCTCGACTGGCCGCACCTGTTTTTTGCCTGGGCCCACGAGCTGGCCACGCACCCGACGGTGCTGGACACGATGGAGACCCTGCTGGGGCCGGACATATTGATCTGGGGCAGCATGATCTCCCAGAAACCGCCGCGAACCAGCTACCATTTCGACTGGCACCAGGACAGCGCCTTCAATTCCTTCCTGACCGGGGTGCCGGCGGCGACGGCCTGGATCGCGCTGACCGAAAGCACGCCGCACAATGGTTGCCTGCAAGTAGTGCCAGGGTCGCACCGGCGCGCGCTTGTCCACGAAGCGGCCGCCGCCGGCGACAATATGCTTCGGCAAAAGCAACGGGCAGCGGTAACAGTCGAGGCAGGCGAGGCGGAAGACGTGATCCTGCGCGCCGGCGAAATGCTGGTGCAGGACATGCGGCTGTTGCATGCGTCCAGCGCCAACGACAGCGCGCGGCCCCGCATCGGCTTGATCGTGCGTTTCGCCACGCCGGAGATCAAACACACGCTGTTTCCGCTGGTCCGCGCCCGGGGATGTCGGGCGGTGCGTGACCGTGACTTCCGAGCGCCGCCGCCCGACAACGATGTGGCGCGGGGCCTGCGGGGCCGCGCGGCGCTGATCGAGGCCCTGGAAGGGCGGCGATGACGGCCGTCCCGCTTGCGCGGGGGGTGCGTTACGGCCCTGCAAGATGCGAATGCGTATCCTGATCTCTTCGACGCACCGCTACCCGGCGGACGGCGCCTTGGGATCCGGGCGGAAGCCCAAGGCGTTTCCGTCAGGGTCGGCCCATCATATCTTCGACCTCACCGCGCGCGGCCTGACCGAGCAAGGGCATGACGTCTTCTACCATCTGCCGCGAGGCTGGGAGCCGTCGTCCGACCTGCCGTTCACCCCGGTGGAACAGCCCCGGTTCGACGTTGACGCGGCTCATGTCTTGGCTTACCGCAACGAGGCGCTGGCCGAGCAGTTGGACCGTCACGCCATTCCCTGGGTTGCGAGCTGTCACCGCGATCCCCGTATCGAAGGCAAGCAGCGGGGTACGGTGGGCGACAATTGGATCTTCGTATCGCGCAGCCTCGCCGACGCCTACGGCAGCGACCGCTATGTGCTGAACGGACTGGATCCGGCGGACTATCTCTATGCCGAAGACAAACAGGACTATCTGTTGTTCATGGCGGCCCTGGAATGGGCGCGTCGCAAGGGTCTGGAAGACGCGCTGTCGCTGGCCCGGGACTCCGGCGTTCGCTTGGTGATCGCGGGAACCGGCCAGACCCAGGAAATCATCGACGACGTGGCCGCGCTGTGTCGAGCGGGCGGCGCCGAATTCGTTGGCGATGTCCGCGGTCGCGACAAAGCGAGGCTTTTCGGAGGCGCGCGGGCATTCCTGTTCCCGACGGCGCTAGAGGAATCGTTTGGATTGTGCATGGTCGAGGCGTTGCTGTCCGGCACCCCGGTCATCGCCAGCGATCTGGGCGCCTGTCCGGAGATCGTGACGCCGGATGTGGGGTTCATCTGCCGTTTTCGGCAGGACTACCTCGCTGCGATCGAGCGCTGCGCGGAGATCGACCCGCGCGCCTGTCGCGCCAAGGCCGAGCGCTGCTATCACTATTCCCGCATGGCGGCCGACTATGCTCGGGAGTATCTGTTCGAGCGCGAAGCCGTCGCGACGGCACTTTGATGTCCTTCGTTTCCCGAAAATTCGGCCAGTTCGCCTATTTTGCCAGCGAGATCGGCGACTGGCGATGGGAGGACAAGCGCATTTTGGATTTCGGCGGCAACGCCGGCAATCTGCTCGCCGACGCCGATTGCAGCGTTTCGCAGGCGCGCTATTGGTGCATCGACGTTTCGCCGGATGCCATTGCGGAAGGGCGGCGCCGGTTTCCCGCGGCCCACTGGATCCACTATGACCGCTACAACTTCATGTTCAATTCGACCGGTCGGAAACACAAGATCATCCCGGCGACGCCGGAACCCTTCGATCTCATCATTGCCTATTCCGTCTTCACCCACACCACGCAGGCCGAGATGCTGGAGACCGTCGGCGAGCTTGCCGACCGGCTGGCACCCGGCGGCGTGCTGGCTTTCAGCTTCATCGATCCGGACTATCATCGGGCTTCGCAGACGGACGGACTGACCAATCTGAACTGGCGCCTTACTAGGCTGGCCGAGGAAATCGGCCCGTTCGACAGGTCGGCGTTGGTGCGGGCGGCGGAGAATGTCAGCCGGTGTATCCTGATCAACAATGAGCACCTCATTGCCGACAGCGATGACCTTCCCGAGATCCCGGTCGATGATCAAAAGACCCTTCACTCATTCTATCGCGCCGGCTATCTGGCCTCGTTGTTCCCCAGCGCGGAGGTTCGGCCGCCGGCAAACGACGAGATGCAGCACTGTTGTATCCTGCGCCGATAATCCCCGTCAGACCGGCCCTGCCAGCCGAGCCGTGCGGTCAGGCTTGGCCGCTGTCTGAAAGTCACGGTCGTGCAGCAGCCTAGCCGACATTGTCACGTTAAACAGCCGCGGACACGTGAGTCTTGCATGACGTTTCAGGTCAAGCGGCAACGGTCACAGCCTGCCACGTGTCCATAGCCTCCCCGCGAAACTGGCGAAGGGTCATCCGTGAGATGAGAACGCGCTGGGTATAGAAGGTATTGTAGACGGCGGCGTGTGTTGAAAGAAAACGTTGTGCTTATCACGGTGACTTGAAGCCCTGCATCCGTCGTTCTCGTTGTCGAACTGGCAGACGAGAGTTCTCAGCCCGGTTGTTTTTCCAGCCACTGAATTCATGCCGCATCGACAGACCAATGTCTGGAAATGCCGCGAC
>CAYVOU010000342.1:0-3137 GCA_964453295.1 uncultured Gammaproteobacteria bacterium | reverse complement strand
CTAAGGGGGGAGGAGCGCCGTCCTTATTATGTCTTTACTAGCAGCAATTCGTGTGCGGGAAATAGTCGTAACGTATTGATTAAATGGTGCCGGCGGGAGGAATCGAACCCCCGACCTACTGATTACGAATCAGTTGCTCTACCAACTGAGCTACGCCGGCGTGTGTGGCGGGAATGCGGGAAGCGCGGGGCGGATTCTACACCCCGGACGTTCAAGCGGTCTTGCGGAGCCTCACTATCACGTCGACACCTTCGGCGACCGTGCCTTCCGGCAGGTGCGGCATCTTCACGATCGGGCATTCGTCCGGATCGAAATCCAGCAGGCTGCCGTCGTCAACGTTGTAGAAGTGATGATGCGGCTTGGTGTTCGAGTCGTAGAAAATCTTGGTCGGATCGACGATGACCTGACGGATGAGGCCTTTCTCGGCGAACAGACCCAGGGTGTTGTAGACGGTGGCCTTGGAAACGGCCTGGTCACCCCGATTGACGCGCGCAAGCACTTGATCTGCCGACAAATGTTGGTGTGCTACCAGCATAATGTGGGCAATCTCGACGCGCTGGGCGGTCGGCGTAATGCCGTACTGCTCCAGGAGAGCGGGAAGGGCCTGCTTGTTGGTCATCATAATCACGCGCGCCAGATTTTCCGGATGAAACACCGACATAAGTATAACCGCAGGCCGGGGTTGCGCAAAAACTTCGTTTGGATCGCGCGTATTCACGCCGCCGGCCGGAACGGTACCGGGTCGGTCAACGGCGGGTGCGGGTGGGCTGGGTCGGCCTGCACTCAGGCGGACGCCGAAGTCATGGTCAAGTCATTGAGGAAATGACCGCCTGTATATACAACACATTGATATTATTTGCCTATATGGCGATCGGCACCCAGGACGCGGTGCCTGGCCACCGGCCGGCCTCCATTGGACCTCCGACGGCAACGCGGCGACCGCTGCACCGGGAACATGCGCCGGACGCCGGCCGGCAGCGCTTCCCGTGCCGCCTCGATCAGGGATTTCTCCAAAACCGAAGGCGCCGACGTTGCTGCCAACCAGGATGCGGCCGTCGCGGCGCGGGATCAGGTAGGCACCCTACTCCAGCACGAAGCTGCCAAGATGGCCGTGCCGCCCATTGAGCATCAGCATCTGCCCACGCACCGGAGACACCGTTCCCGGCCCCAGGAAGCCGCCGCCCACCATGATGCATTTCACAAAATGTTCCTCAATCCAATCGGTTGGCGGTGCAACAACGACCGTTCGTCGGTTGGATCCTACCGCTTGTCACCCCGACCATGACGCCGACACCGACCGGCGCCTAAACTCTAGCTCATGAAGATCGGTCCACAAGCGGGATTTACAATCATCGAACTGATGATGGTGATACTTGTCGCCGCCATTCTCGTGATGGTGGGCGTGCCGAGTTTCACCACCTTCGTGGTCAACAATCGCCTGACCACGGAAGCCAATTCCCTGGTCACGACGATTCAGGTTGCGCGCAGCGAGGCGGTGAAGCGGAACAGTTCCATTTACATCGGGTCCACTTCCGGCGACGGCAACTGGGACCAGGGTTTTGTGATGTTCAAGGACGACAACAATAACAAAGCTTACGACGCGAACACCGACACGGTGATCCGTCGGCAGAACGCGCTGCAGTCGGATGCACTCAAGGCAAAGATCGGCGGCAGCTCGGCGGCCTTGCTGCAATTCCTGCCAACAGGGTTCACCGGCAACTTGGCCGCATCGACCATGACCTTCGAACTTTGCCACAGCACGGACTACAAGGGCCGGAAGATCACGGTCAACTCCGTCGGCCAGGTCACCCTCATCGACAGCTGTACCTGCGACTCCAGCAATCAGTGCAATTGACCGACGGAAAACGCATGAACACGTCCCGACACCTTCGACCGGCACGCGCCCCATTCCCGGACAGCAGCGGCTTCACCCTGCTCGAAGCGCTGATCGCTTTGCTGGTCCTGTCCATTGGGCTGTTGGGGCTTGCCGCGCTCCAGACGCGCGGTCTCGCCTACAGCCATGACGCTTATCTCAGAAGCCAGGCAACGTTCCTGGCCTACGACATCATCGAGCGCATGCGCGCCCGCAAAACGGGAATTATCGACGTCGACGAAGGCAAAGGCATCTCCCCGGACGCGGACGTGGCGACGGCACTGAACGCCTACACCAACGCGAGCCCGACGGCGGGAAGCTACTGCGGCACCAGCACCGAGGACGCATCGGCGAACAACGAGGTGTACTGCTGGCAACAACGGCTGAAGGGTGCAACACCGTACAACACGTCGGGGGCGATCGGCCTGCCGGGCGGAACCGGCACCATATCGCAGATCGCCGGCGGTTCCACAACAACGAATGCCACCGATGATTATTACCAGGTGGTGCTGACTTGGAAAGACCGGTCCCGCCCCGTGGACAGTTCAGGCAACCCGTACGTCATCACGCAGACATGGACATTTCAACCATGAACGGAATCCTCTCCAGACCGTCCGGTCAGCGCGGTTTCACCATGATTGAACTCATGGTGGCGATCCTGCTTGGCCTGTTTCTGATCGCCGGCACGATTTCGATATTCATCAGCAACAAACAAAGCTATACCTCGCAGAACGACATGGGACGAATACAGGAAACCGGCCGCTTCGCCATGGACATGATCGTACGCGACGTCCGCATGGCCGGATTCTTCGGCTGCGTGAACAGCATGGCGCAAAATGAGCTCAATAACGTCCTTCATGCAGCGGATACCGCCGGCAGCCTCCTGAATACGCAATATGCCATCGAAGGGCTGGACCACACGGATTCCACGCCACAGTGGCGCCCGAGTTCCGCGGCAGTCTCGATAGACAACGGATCAATATCCTATGGCGGTTCGGCCATAGGCGACATCGTTTCTAATACGGACGGCATCACCGTCCGCCACGCCTCCGGCCTGACATGGCAGCTGAACGCCAGCATGAACTCGCCGAGCGACGCGGTGCCGACGAACGCCAATCCCAGTTCGCTGAGCCCGTCCCCCACCGGCGGCTCGTCCACCATCTCCAACGACGTCCTGAACAAGGACCAGGTCGTGGTCGTTTCAAACTGCTCGAGCGGATACGTGTTCGATATCTCCGGCGCTCCCACGCCCAGCCTGTCGCAT
>CAYVOU010000341.1:0-3158 GCA_964453295.1 uncultured Gammaproteobacteria bacterium | reverse complement strand
CGGCGCGGGCGGAAATCGAATTTTTCTTCAGGCCGGACGAGATTTGCGCAAAAGGCGACAATGAAAGCAGCTGCGGACAAAATCAATCTGCTCGAGCTGGATAGGGCGGGGCTGGAGGCCTTTTTCGCCACGCTGGGCGAAAAGCCCTTCCGCGCCGTGCAGGTGCTGAAATGGTTGCACCAGTTCGGGGTCGGCGACTTTGGCGCGATGACCAACCTGAGCAAGGCCCTGCGCGAGCGACTCGTCGACTCGGCGACGGTGGAATTGCCGGAAATCGTCACCGAGCAGATCTCCCGCGACGGCACCCGCAAGTGGGTGCTGCGGGTGCGGGGCGGCAACTGTATCGAGACTGTATTCATTCCTGAAACCGACCGCGGGACACTGTGCGTGTCCTCGCAGGTGGGCTGTCCGCTCGACTGCAGCTTCTGCGCCACCGCCAAGCAGGGATTCAACCGTAATCTCTCCACGGCGGAAATCATCGGCCAGCTTTTCATCGCCAGCCGTTCGCTGAACCAGTTTCCGCGCCCGACGGCACGACGCACCATTACCAACGTCGTCTTCATGGGCATGGGCGAGCCGCTGCTCAACTTCGACAACGTGGTCAGGGCCATTGATCTGATGCTCGAGGACAATGCCTACGGCTTGTCGCGCCGGCGTGTCACGCTGAGCACGGCGGGGCTGGTGCCGGCCATGGACCGGCTGAAGTCAGTCAGCCCGGTCAGCCTGGCGGTGTCCCTGCACGCCCCCAACGACGTCCTGCGTAACGAACTCGTACCGATCAACCGCAGCTATCCGCTGGATGAGCTGTTGGCGGCCTGCCGCCGCTTCGCCGTGGACTACACGCACGAACATATTACATTCGAATATGTCATGCTCGACGGGGTCAACGACCAGCCCGAGCACGCGCAGGAGCTGATTCGGCGTCTGCGCGGAGTGCCCGCCAAGATCAATCTGATACCGTGGAATCCGATCGCCGGCGTAGGCTACGGCCGTTCGCCGCAGGCGGCGATAGACCGATTTGGCGAGATCCTGCAGAAGGCCGGGCTAGTCACGATCACCCGCCGTACCCGCGGCGACGATATCGACGCCGCCTGCGGCCAGCTGGTCGGCAAGGTCGAAGCGCGCGCCGCCCGGCAGCGGCATGCGGCCGTCGCAAACGAAACGAGGAGTCCATGATGCGTTATTACTGGGTGGCTATTGCAACCGTGGTCCTGCTGGCGCTGGCCGGATGCGGCGGCAATTCGGACATCAGGACGCCCGAAGAGCACCAGCCCACGAAGCTGGCATCCATCGACACACAACTTGGCGTCGAGTACATGAAACAGGGACGCGACGACATAGCGATGAAGAAGCTGCAGCATGCGATCGATTCCGACCCGAACTATGCCGCTGCCTACGACGTGCTGGGACTGCTTTACAGCAAGCTCGGCGAGAGCCGCAAGGCCGAGGAAAGTTTCAAGAAAGCCCTGAGCCTGGATCCGAACAATTCCGGCATGCTCAACAACTACGGCCTGTTCCTGTGTACGCACGGCAAGGCGGAGGAAGGACAGAAGAAATTCGCCGCCGCAATCGCGAATCCGCTCTATCGGACGCCTGATATCGCCTACACGAATGCCGGTATCTGCGCCATTCAGCAAAATGACGCGGAAGCGGCGGACAGGTTTTTCCGCAAGGCGCTGGGCTTCAATCCGAAGATGCCGATCGCGTTGTTGCAGATGGCCAAGCTTAGTTTCGCCGACGGAAAATACCTGCCGGCGCGGGCATATCTGCAGCGGTACGAGGCGGTGGCCACGCCCACCGCCGAAAGCCTGTGGTTGGGCGTCAGGATAGAGAAAAACCTCGGTAACAAGGATCGGGAAGCCAGTTACGCGGTGTCTTTGCGCGGCAAGTTTCCGGATTCGGATGAAACCAGGCTGCTCGACAAATCGGGGGATTAGGATTGGGCAAGCCACGGACATCGCCTGAAGAAGAGAAGCCCGTGCAGGCGGAGGCGATGCCGGGCACCCAGTTGCGTGCCGCCCGTGAGTCGCAGGGCATGACGGCGCAGGATTTAGACGCACGCCTGCACCTGGTTACCCGCTCCATAGAAAGACTGGAGGCGGACGCGTACCGCGAACTGCCCAACGAAGCCTATGTGCGGGGCTATATCCGTACCTATGCCCGCCTCGTGAACATGGACGCGACGCCGCTGCTGGCGAGCTTCGATCGCCACGCCGAGCATGGTCCCACCCTCACGCCGTTCGCCAGCATGCCGGAACCACAGGCCCGAGCCGGCGATTTCCCCGTCAAAGCGGTTACCTATCTGGTCGTCGCAACCCTGATCGCACTGTTGGTCCTGTGGTCCTGGCAGACGCACAACCTGTCATCGCTGGTCACCTTTGCCGTGCCCAAGTGGGGTCAGGATGCGGGCACGGCCACTACGACGACGCCCGCGACACCGGCTGCTGCGGCAGCACCGGCGACGACAACATCGGCCACTGCCGTGCCGCAACCGCCGCAAATCGATTACACGTACCCGGTGATCGATAATTCCGCGGGCCCGGCCCCCGCCGACACTGTCGCCGGGACCCAGCCCGCGGCGTCGGCCCGTACCGACGAGACACAGGCGCCGTCCACGAACGGCGCCGCGGCCCCCGCCGCCGCCGTTGCGTCTGCCGACAGCAGCAATGTCGAGGCGGCACCGCAGGCCGGCGCCGGCCCCGAAGACCAACCAGACACCGGCAGCCCGGCTGCCGCGGGTGGGGCGGTTGCGGCGAGCAGCGGCAATGGACTGGTCCTGCAGGTCGATACTGGCGATTCCTGGATAGGCATACACGATGCCGCCGGCAAGAAGCTGTATTTCAACCTGGCCAGGAAGGGCAGCCGCATCTCCGTGCAAGGCCAGCTGCCATACGAAGTCAGGATCGGCCGCGCCGCCGCGGTGAAGATTCTTTACCAGAACAAACCCCTGGATGTCTCCGCGTACACTCACCAGGGCGTAGCGCATTTCCAGCTGACGGCTGACGGCCCGGCTGAACCCTAGCCGCGCCGCCGGCGCAGTCCCTTTTTAGTGAATCCGGAGATTTAGGATGGCGACGACGCTGCAGGCCGTACGCGGCATGAACGACATGCTGCCGGCACAGACGCCGATCTGGCGCTGGTTGGAGGCGGAGGTCCGT
>CAYVOU010000340.1:1373-3159 GCA_964453295.1 uncultured Gammaproteobacteria bacterium | reverse complement strand
CACCGCTACCGGCGAAGTGTTCTTAAACCCATGATGCCCTTGGACCGCTATCGACCGGCGCGGTTCTGGTGTCAGCGCGGGGCGGTTGCGCCCGGCCACGCCGACAGCGCGATACTTAGTGCCAACAGCTTGAGAAATAAGTTCTTTCCGCCACGGGTTGGGATATACTGCGAACGATAATGCGAATGATAGTGGTGTTGTCAGCGCAGCGTCGGTCAAGATGACATGACGGCCGGCGCGCAGCCATCAAGGTGGAAAATGGACTCAGGCGAACTGAAAAAGGCGGGACTGAAGGCGACCTTGCCCAGGCTGCGCATACTCGAGATCCTGGAGCGCGCGGATCGGCGCCATATGAGCGCCGAGGATGTTTATAAGGCGTTGATGGACAGCGGCGAGGATGTGGGCCTGGCGACGATCTACCGCGTATTGACTCAGTTCGAGGCGGCGGGTCTGGTCACGCGCCATCACTTCGAGAGTGGTCAGGCGGTCTTCGAGATCTATCGCGGCCATCACCACGATCACATTGTCTGCATGCAGTGCGGTCGCATCGAGGAGTTCGTTGACGAGGTGATCGAGCAGCGCCAGCAGGAGATTGCGACCCGGCTGGGATTCGAGCTGACCGAGCACTCGCTGGTGCTTTACGGCAATTGCCGAAAACCGAACTGTCCCCACCGGAACCGCGAAAAAACGGGCGTCTAGCCCGCGTGCGCCAGCATGGCGCGGGCATGTTCCACCGTTTCCGGCCCGATGATGATGCCGCCGAGCATGCGGGCGATTTCCGCCACCTTGGCCTCCGGGTCCAGACGCGCCACTTCCACCCAGGTTTCCCCTTTTCGGGTTGACTTTGCGACCCGCAAATGGTCATGCCCCAGCGCCGCCACCTGCGGCAGGTGGGTCACGCAGAGCACCTGCCTTTTCTCTCCGAGGGCGCGCAGCATGCGGCCCACGATTTCGGCGGTACGGCCACCGATGCCGACGTCGACTTCGTCAAATACCAGTGTCGGGATGGTTTTCCCCGCTGCGGTGATGACCTGGATCGCGAGACTGATGCGCGACAGTTCGCCGCCGGAGGCGACCTTGTTGAGCGGTTTGGCCGGCTGGCCGGCGTTGGTGCTGACCCGGAACTCGATTCGGTCGTTGCCGAGTGGACCGGGTTCGGTATTGGCTTGCTGATCGACGCCGATCTCGAACAGGCCGCCGCCCATGCCCAGTTCGCGCATATTGGCCGCGACCGCCTTGGATAGGCGCTTGGCGGCCTTGCCGCGGCTGTCGTGCAGGGCGTCGGCGGCGCGCTGGTAATCGCTCAACGCCACGGCAATCAGCGCCTTCAATTCGGCACGCCGGCCGGCGCTGGCTTCCACCGCTTCCAGGCGCGCGCGCAGCACTTCGAGCTGTTCCGGCAGTTGTTCCACGCGCAGGTGATGCTTGCGGGCCAGTTCGTGCAGCAAGGTGATCTGACGCTCCAGGTCCTCGATCTCGCCCGGATCGCCGTCCAGCCCGTCGAGGTAGCCGCGCAGTCCGTGGGCGGCTTCACCGACCTGGATGGCCGCCGAATTCACCAGTTCCAGGGTGTCGCCAAGGCGGGCATCGAGCTTGACCAGGCCGCGCAGTTCCGCCGCGAGCCGCTGCAGGGCTGAATCGATGCTGGTTTCGTCCTCGGCCAGGTTCCCAAGCACGGCTTGGCCCGATGCCGCGAGGCGGCCGAGGTTGACCGCGCGCCGGTGCGCTTCCTCCAGGCGGACGATGCCGTCGGCGGTGGGGTTGGCGGCGGTGAGTTCGTCGAGCT
>CAYVOU010000340.1:0-1363 GCA_964453295.1 uncultured Gammaproteobacteria bacterium | reverse complement strand
GTTCGGTTTCCTTTTCCGCGTCGGCGGGATTGCCCGGCAACGCTTCCTGCTCGGTTTGCAGGCTGCGTATCCGGCCGTGCGCGTCGGCAACCGCCTGCACGAGGGCAGGATGATTGGCGTACAGGTCGAGCAGGTCGCGCTGGGCGTCACGGCGAAGCAGGGAATGGTGCTCGTGCTGCCCGTGGATGTCCGCCAGGTGTTCCCCCAAGGCGCGCAGGGTCTGGTTGGTGACAGGGCTGCCGTTGAGAAACGCGCGGGTGCGGCCATCGGCACCGAATACGCGCTTGAGTATCAGTTCATCGTCGAGGTCTATGCCCTGGCCGTCCAGCAGTTCCCGGATGACCGGATCGGGCGGGCAGGCGAAGACGGCGTCAATCTGGGCCTGTTCGCAGCCGGCGCGCAGCATCGCGCTGTCGAAGCGATCCCCCATCAGCAGTCCCAGCGCTTCCACCAGGATCGACTTACCGGCGCCGGTCTCGCCGGTGAACACCGTCATACCGTCCTGGAATTCCAGTTCGAGTTCGGAGATGACGGCGAAATTTCGGATCTGCAGGTATTTCAGCACGGGTCGGTGCCCCAGTGCAGCTTGGCCCTCAGGGTGGCGTAATGGTCATGGTCCGCCGGATGGATCAGCCGGATGGAATCCTTGGGGGTGCGGATGCGCACGCGGTCGCCCGGTGCCAGCATGCAGATGTCTTCGCCGTCGCAGCTCAGGTGGGCCACGTCGGGCTCACGCGTGTTGATCTGGATCTCGATCTCGCTCTTGGCGGAAACGACGATGGGACGGTGGGTCAGCGTGTGGGGACAGATTGGCAGGACCACCACGGCATTGAGGGCCGGATGCAGGATAGGGCCGCCACCCGACATCGAGTAGGCGGTGGAGCCGGTCGGCGTGGATACAATGAGGCCGTCGGAGCGCTGGTTGTGCAGGAAAACCCCGTCGATATAGGTGCTGAGGGTGATGAGCCGGGCCGTGTTCCATTTTTGCACCGCCACGTCGTTGAGCGCGTTGCTCTGCGCCAGGGAGGTGTCGCCGCGCCAGACGGCGCAATGCAGAAAGCTGCGAGGTTCTTCGATGAACTGGCCGGCGAGGATGGCTTCCAGGCCCTCGGGCACCTGATCGGGAGTCAGGTCGGCCAGAAAGCCGAGGTGGCCCAGGTTGACGCCCAGCAGCCGCACCTTGTAGTCGAACAGGTTGCGGGCTGCGTTCAGCAGGGTCCCATCTCCCCCTACGGCGATCACCAGATCGCAGTTCCTGCCGTCCAGCGTGCCGGTTTCGAGCTTGCCGGCGGCGGCGCCCAGCAATTCCGCGCAGTGGGGGTCGAGGATGATTTCGATGCCGTGGCCCTGCAGGCAGCGCAGC
>CAYVOU010000339.1:0-3162 GCA_964453295.1 uncultured Gammaproteobacteria bacterium | reverse complement strand
CGACGGCCTGCGCGACGCTCTGGACCTGCCCGCCGAGCCCACCTGGCTGGCACAGGTCCATGGCGCCGGCGTAATCGACGCCGCCGCCCACCCCCGGGTCGTTGAGGCCGACGGCAGCCGCACGCGCAGCCCGGGGATCGTCTGCGCCGTGCTCACCGCCGACTGCCTGCCGCTGCTGCTCTGCGCCCGCGACGGCACCGAGGTGGCAGCCCTGCACTGCGGCTGGCGGGGACTGGCCGGCGGCATGATCGAGGCCGGACTCAATGGCATCGCAACCGCGCCGGAAGCGCTGCTGGCTTGGCTTGGGCCGGCCATCAGCGGGCCCTGCTACGAAGTTGGCGAGGAAGTCCGAAGCGCCCTGCTGGCGCGATATCCGGGTGCCGGCACCGCCTTTTCTGCCACCCGGCCCGGGCACTTCCACGCCGATCTTTACGCCGTCGCCCGTCACGCCCTCACCGCTGCCGGGGTCGGGGCGATCTCCGGCGGCGATCGCTGCACATACAGTGAAATCGACGCTTTTTTCTCCCATCGTCGCGACGGCAACACCGGCCGCATCGCCACCCTCATCTGGCTCTCGCCCTGATGGGCGAGATGTTATATTATAACAATCCAATCCGACTTTAATGCCGGCGCGGTGGGTTGCCGACCGCCGCCCAAGTGAATTGCCGCACTGATGACCCTTCTCGCCCTGATCGTCTTGTTCAGCCTGATAGGCGGCCTGCTCAGCGTCACCGCGGCGGCGGTCTACCTGTTGCTCCCCGAATCCACGCGCGAGCGGGCCATGCCGCACCTGGTGAGCTTTGCCACCGGCGCCCTGCTGAGCGCGGCACTGGTGGGCCTGCTGCCGGAGGCCATGAACAACAAGATGGGCGTCAGCGCCCAGGCGATCACCTCCACGGTGCTGGCGGGACTGCTGCTGTTTTTTGTGCTGGAAAAGCTGGTGATCTGGCGCCATGCCCACCACGATGACCATGAGCGGCACCCCGACGAGCTTCATGTGCACAGTCAACGGGCAGCCGGCATGCTGATCATCATCGGCGATGCCATCCACAACTTCGTCGACGGCATTCTGATCGGCGCGGCGTTTCTGACCGACACCCACCTCGGCATCGTCACCGCCCTGGCGGTCGCCGCGCACGAGATCCCGCAGGAACTGGGCGACTTCGCTATTCTTCTGCATAGCGGCTACAGCCGCGGCAAGGCATTCTTTTACAACCTGCTTTCCAGCGTCACGACCGTGTTCGGCGGGCTGCTGGTTTGGCTGGGCCTGTCGCAGTCCAGCCCGGCACTGCCCTACCTGACCGCCATCGCGGCGGCCAGCTTCCTCTACATCGCCGTCGCCGACCTCATCCCCGGCATGCACAAGAAAACCGGTTTCAGGGATTCCGCCCTGCAACTGACGCTCATCTGTCTCGGCATCCTGGCGATCGTGCTTGCCGAGTTCCTGCTGCTGGGCTAACGACCGGTCGCTACACGCGGGCGACCGGCAGGCTTAGCCACCGGCCCATTTAAAACGGGCGAAATGGGCGTTGCGGCTGCCCGAAATGTCCTCCCAGCGGATCCCGAAGGCGTCAAAACTCTGCTTGTCCGCTTTCGCCAGGTTCAGGCGCTTGTTGGCGGGATGCAGGCTGTTGTCGATGGCAATGCATTCGCCTGACGCGCTACTACTGGGCACGCCCTGCAGGCTGTAGCTGACGGCATCCCCGATCGTCACGGAACGCACCATGCCGTTGCCGGCGAGTTCGAACGGCGCATGGGCGACCCCGAGAAATTCGCCCAGCAGCGGCGCCAGCGCCGCCATCGGCCCACCCGCCTGGCCGCTGGCGATGGCGCTGATGGCCTGGGTGCGTGTCTCGTCGGCGCGCTGGTCCACGATCAGCCCCAGCCGCCAGTTACCCTCAGCCATCACCTTTCCGGTTTCCGCCACGACGGCGAAACCAAGCCCGTCCAGGCCGAGGTCGCCGTAACGACCGCGGTCGATGTGGAACACCATCGCCACCCGGCAGAACGCCTCGGTGGCAGGCTGCTTCAGGTCCTCGACGATGCAGGGACAGAGAAAGTTGCAGCTGCAGGATTCGCTGTATTCACCTTCGATCTCCCAGGGAACGGTCGCGGTCATGGGCACCTCCTCGCGGGTCGTTAGCTTGCGGATTGCGGGTCGGATGCGGCGAGCTGATCACCGTCAATGACCGCCCCGTACTAAGCTTGAATATTACATCCTTTGCCCCAATCTGCAGTGACAACGACTAATTCGAGAAGGTGACACGCCATGCGAGCCGACAAAATGACCACCAAATTCCAGCTGGCGCTGGCCGATGCCCAAAGCCTGGCCGTCGGGCGTGACCATCAATTCATCGAGCCGGTCCACCTGATGACCGCGCTGATGGACCAGGAAGGCGGTTCGGTCCGGCACCTGCTCGGCAATGCCGGTCTCGACACCAATGCCCTGCGCTCGAGCCTGGGCCAGATGCTGGACCGCCTGCCCCAGGTCGAGGGCGCCGGCGGCGACGTGCATCCGTCCAACGACCTGGTGCGGCTGCTCAACCTCACGGACAAGTTCGCGCAGAAGCGCAAGGACCAGTTCATTTCCAGCGAGCTGTTCGTGCTCGCCGCGGTCGACGACCGCGGCCCGCTGGGTGAGCTGTTGCGCAAGCTGGGCGCGGACAAGGACCGCGTCACCCAGGCCATCGACGAGCTGCGCGGCGGCGAAAAGGTCACGGATCCCAATGCGGAGGAACAGCGCAAGGCGCTGGAGAAATACACCATCGATCTGACCGAACGTGCCGAACAGGGCAAGCTCGATCCCGTGATCGGCCGCGACGACGAGATCCGCCGCACCATCCAGGTCCTGCAGCGGCGTACCAAGAACAACCCCGTGCTGATCGGTGAACCGGGCGTGGGCAAGACCGCCATCGTCGAAGGTCTGGCACAGCGCATCGTCAACGGCGAAGTGCCTGAGGGTCTGAAGGACAAGCGCCTGCTGTCATTGGACATGGGTTCCCTGATCGCCGGCGCCAAATTCCGCGGCGAATTCGAGGAACGCCTGAAAGCCGTGTTGAAGGACCTCGCCAAGCAGGAAGGCCAGATCATCCTTTTCATCGACGAACTGCACACCATGGTCGGCGCCGGCAAGGCCGAAGGCGCCATGGACGCCGGCAACAT
>CAYVOU010000338.1:1605-3171 GCA_964453295.1 uncultured Gammaproteobacteria bacterium | reverse complement strand
CACTTAAGCACGTTCTTCACGTCCCCGCATACACGTTGTCCTGGCTGTGGTCTCCGGTGGCCAGCGAGACCGCGTGTTCGCTTCTACCCACCGTCCTCGACGGGCAGGCAAAAAAAAGCGCATGCATGACTTGGTAGCCATGCACGCGCGTGGCGGGGCCTTGATACGGTCAGACAGCGGAAATCGGGTTGCGCGCCTGGTCGAGCATTTCCAGCTTGTTGTCGCGGGCAAATCCAATCAGGAAATCGAACAGCATCGGCTCCTCGTCCTGGAGCTTGATGTCCACCACCACGCAGTTGATCCGATCGGTCCCCACTTTCAGGGTGACCAGCGGATTGAAGGTGACGGTGCGGTGCGGCCCGTAGGTGGCGACCGCGTAGTACAGGCGTTCCGCCCAGTTGCTGGGGCGGAATTTGCGGCCGTCCATCGTCGTGCCGCGGATGTAAATCTTTTTGATCGCGAGCGGCGGGGCTTCAATCCCGGCATCGCTGGATTCGGGATCTGCCGCAACCGGCAGGCCATTTGCTACAAGTTTCAGGTGTCGTCTCATAATCAGGCGGTGGGCGTCCGGAGTTGTTGAATCGGGTCAAAAATTTGTGCTTCGCAACATACTATCAGTCACGTATCTGTAATGGAATAGCGTCGTGATTCTGCATTGTCTTAAGTCTCAAAACGTGTCTGGATCCACAAAATCCGCCTTGAAAAGCTTCAACTTTCTCCTTTGTGTCAGGATCCGTCGCTTAAGCTTGGGATGACTGGGATGGCTGACGCGCAGAGTGTGCGGCCGGGGAATTCGCCTTTTGGGCGGATGCAGGTAAGCGCTAACACGCATCCTCGTCCTGCCACACGCATCTGCGGCGGGAGCGCGACAAAGTAGCTTTAAAAACAAAGACGTGGTAAAGATACACACCTGATACGCCGAATATTACGAGACCTGCCCCATTGGACCAGTCCGACGACCCGATCCCCGGCAACGTACCGCCCCCGCTGGTGCGGGCGCTGTGGCACTTGCTCAGGCCGCTGGTCAGGCTGGCGCTGCACTTCAACCTGCCGTTTACGGCACTGAGCCGCCTGCTGAAGGGCGTTTATGTCGAGGTGGCGGAGCGTGAATTTATCGTCCCCGGCAAGGAACAGACCGACAGCCGAATCAGCCTGCTCACGGGCGTGCATCGCAAGGACGTGCGGCGCCTGCGCCGCGATCTGAGCCGCGCCGACGCGATCCCGAGCACCGTCACGCTCGGTGCCCAGTTGCTGGCGTTGTGGCTAACCGGGTCGGCGTATATCGACGACGACGGCAGGCCACTGCCCTTGCCGCGGCTGGCCTCGGAGGACGGCAGTCATTCTTTCGAGCAACTCGTGTCCTCGGTCAGCACCGACATACGGCCTCGCGCCGTGCTGGACGAATGGCTGCGCCAGGGTGTGGTGCATCTCGATGATAGCGATCGCGTCTGGCTGCATGCCGACGCTTTCATCCCGGAACAGGGCTTTGAGCAGAAGAGCCATTATTTCGGCGAGAACGTGCACGATCATCTCGCCGCCTGCGTTCATATCCTTACCGGAGGATCG
>CAYVOU010000338.1:0-1595 GCA_964453295.1 uncultured Gammaproteobacteria bacterium | reverse complement strand
GGCGTGGCCCAGACGCTGAGCGCCTACCTGCTCTCGCCGCCGCTGTTCGAGCGCAACGTGTTCAGCACTTCCTTGAGCGAGGAATCGGTCGAGGAGGTATCGCAGCTCGCGCGCACCAAGGGCATGGAACTGATCAAGGCCGTCAGCGAACGCGCCATCGCCCTTGAACGACGCGATGCCGGCAGCGAGGGGCCCCGCCATCGGATCAACCTGGGTGTCTATTGGTATCAGCAGGAAAAGGATGCCGACCAGGATGAACCGCCGGCGGAGGAGAAGCCGTCTTGAGCCTGCGCGCATATGGCCGCAACCTCGCACGGCTGCTGTGCGTCGTCGCGGTATTTGCATTGGTGCCGCGTCTTGCCACGGCCGGACTGGGGTGCCCGACCGCGAACGTCCTTAACTTCGATACCGGTATCGGCGGCAGCGGCATCGCTCCTGCGGCGCAGGATACCGGCGTCGGTGGCACGGGCCGGCACGCCGACACCGGCGTAGGTGGCAGTGGCAAGCACGCGGACACCGGGGTCGGTGGTACGGGCCGGCATGCCGACACCGGCGTGGGCGGCAGCGGCAAGCACGCAGACACCGGCGTGGGCGGCACCGGCAAGCGCGCCGACACCGGCATAGGCGGGACCGGCGTCGTCGGCGTCATCGTCGGTTTTGGCAGCGTCTGCGTGAACGGCCTGGAAATTGAGTATGGCAGCCAGGTCAGCGTCGCGATCAACGGCAAGCCGGCGGTCAGTGGCGATCTGCGGGTTGGCCAGGTGGTCGACATCGCGGCGGTGCCGGACAAGGACGGCCAGTTGCGTGCGGAGCGGATTGAAGTACGCGATCGGGTCGTCGGCCCGGTGCAAAGCGTGGATCGTGCTGCCGGCATCGTGCGCGTCCTCGGTCAGACAATCCGCTTCAGCCCGAATACCGTCAACGGGGCCGGCGGCGGTCGCGGGACTGCCGGCATCGCGGCGATCAGGCCCGGCCAGACTCTGCGCGTCAATGGTTTCCGCACGCCGGGCGGCGTCATCGTCGCTACCCGCATCGATCCTGCGCCGGCCGGCCAGGCGTTGCTCGTGGGCAGGCTCGACAATGCGGCCCCCGGACGTGCCCGCGTGCAGGGTGTACCGGTCAGCGGCATCGCGCCGGGACTGCGTCCCGGGCGCGACGTGCTGGTAACCGGTCGGTGGAACGGCAATCGCCTGCAGGCACAGCAAGTCCAGTCGCTGCCGCGACTGCCTTTCGACGGCCGCGTCCGCGATCTGAGCATCCAGGGCTATGCCGGCGGCAATCCCGCGCTGGGTACGTTGCGGGTCGACGGGATGCCGGTGCAGGTCGGACGGCGGACCCGTTTTGTCGGCGGCAGTCAGTCGGAGGTCGGCGGCGGGCGCTTCGTACAGGTGCTCGGTATTGTCGACGCGCAGGGACGGCTGCGGGCGGAATCGGTTCGGATGGAACGCGCCGTGCCGCGGCCGGATGGCTCCCGGGATCGCCAGCTGCCGACCGGTGCGCGTACCGGCCGCGCAACGACGGAGCGCCATGATGACTCATCGGCGCACGAGGGTTCGAAGCGTGACAGCACCTCGGCGGTCCGCGAAACGACGACC
>CAYVOU010000337.1:0-3172 GCA_964453295.1 uncultured Gammaproteobacteria bacterium | reverse complement strand
CCTCGATCGTGATGAAGCGCAGCATGGCCTCCGGCTATGCGGGCGTCGACAATCCGCTCTTCTACAAGGACAACAACCGCATGTTGTTCGGCGACGCCAAGAAGATGCTCGACGAGGTCCTCACCGCCCTCAAGACCTGACGCGAAGCGACTGTTATTACCTTGAAAGGGGCCAATGGCCCCTTTCTTTTTGTCCGCAGAGCGGTGCTTCAGGCATTCACGGGCGCGGCGTCGACCACGGCGAACGCACTCATGTTGACAATGCGACGCACCGTCGACGACGAGGTCATGATGTGCACGGGCTTCTGCGCGCCAAGCAGGATGCCGCCCACCGTAATGCCGCCGCCCGCCACCATGCGCAGCAGGCTGCAGGCGATATGCGCGGAATCCACGTTCGGCATGATCAGCAGGTTGGCCTCCTTGGTCAGGGTCGAGTCGGGTAGACGGGCATCGAGGATCGGCTTGGACAGTGCCGCATCGCCGTGCATTTCGCCATCGATGGCGAGCTCCGGGTTGCGTTCCCGGATCAGACCAAGCGCCTCGCGCATCTTGACCGCGGACGGCGCATCCGAGGTCCCGAAGCTGGAGTGCGACAACAGCGCGACGCTAGGGGTCAGCCCGAACAGTCTCACCGCCTCGGCCGCCAGCAAAGTGATCTCGGCAATCTGTTCGGCCGTGGGATCCAGATTGACGTGCGTGTCGCAGATGAACAACTGCCGATCGGGCATCATCAACATCTGCATGGCGGCAAGCGTCCGCGCGCCGGCTCGCATGCCGATTGCCTCCCGCACGTACTTCAGGTGTTCGTCGTAGGGACCGTTCGTGCCGCAAAGCATCGCGTCCGCCTCGCCCCGGCGTACCAGGATTGCCCCGAACAAGGTCGTCCGGGTGCGCATTTCCCGCCGTGCCAGCGCCGGACTGACGCCCCGGCGCTTCACCAGTTCGAAATATTCGCGCCAGGTGTCGACGTAGGCCGGATCGTTGCCAAGTATGTTGACGCATTCGCAGTTGTCGCCGGGCACCAGCCGCAGTCCGAATTCCCTGATCCGCTGCAGGATCAGATCCTCGCGCCCGATCAGGATCGGCCGGGCGATGCCCTCGTCGACGACGATCTGCGCGGCGCGCAGCACTCTCTCGTCCTCGCCCTCGGCATAGACCAGCTTGCGCGGGGCAACCTTCGCCTTGGCGAATACCGGCTTCATGGCCGTGCCGGTGCGATACACGAAGCGCTCGAGCTGGTCGAGGTAGGCGTCGAAATCCGTGATCGGGCGCGTCGCCACGCCGCTGTCCATGGCGGCCTGCGCCACTGCCGGCGCAACCATTCTGATGAGGCGCGGATCGAAGGGCTTGGGGATCAGATACTCCGGTCCGAAATGCATGCCCGTATCGCCGTAGGCACTAGCGACGGCTTCCGGGATCTCGGCGTGGGCCAGTTCGGCGAGCGCGCGCACGCAGGCGAGCTTCATCTCCTCGGTGATCGAGGTCGCGCCGACATCGAGCGCGCCGCGGAACATGAAAGGAAAACACAGAACGTTGTTGACCTGGTTGGGATAATCCGATCGGCCGGTGCCGATGATGGCGTCCGGCCGCACCGCCTTGGCCTCCTCCGGCATGATCTCCGGCGTGGGGTTGGCCATCGCCAGGATCAGCGGCGACGGCGCCATCTGCTTCACCAACTCGGCCTTCAGCGCGCCTCCCGTCGACAGGCCGAGGAAGATATCCGCACCCGGCATGGCGTCGGCCAGCGTGCGCGCCTGCGTCGCCCGCGCGTAACGTGCCTTGTTCGGATCCATGCCTGCGCCGCGTCCGTCATAGATAATGCCCCGACTGTCGGCGACCATGATATTGGCCTTGTCGACCCCGAGGCTCACCAGCAGGTCCAGGCAGGCGATCGCCGCCGCACCCGCGCCGGAACACACGAGCTTGGCGGCGGCGATGTCCTTGCCGACGCATTTGAGGCCATTGAGCACGGCGGCGGCGGCGACGATCGCGGTGCCGTGCTGATCGTCATGGAACACCGGGATCGACAGGCGCGCGCGCAGCTTGCGTTCGATCTCGAAACATTCCGGCGCCTTGATGTCTTCCAGGTTGATGCCGCCGAAGGTCGGTTCGAGGCTGGCGATGATATCCGTCAGCTTGTCCGGATCGTGCTCGTTGATCTCGATGTCGAACACGTCTATGCCTGCGAACTTCTTGAACAGACAGGCCTTGCCCTCCATGACAGGCTTGCCGGCCAGCGCACCGATGTTGCCCAGTCCCAGCACGGCCGTGCCATTGGTCACCACCGCCACCAGGTTACCGCGCGAAGTCAGGTTGTAGGCCTCCAGCGGCTCGTCCACGATCACCCTGCAGGCTTCGGCGACACCCGGGGAATAGGCCAGGGAAAGATCGCGCTGCGTGACCATGGCCTTGGTCGGGACTACCGAGATCTTGCCCGGGGTGGGTTGGCGATGGTATTCGAGGGCGGCTTCGCCCAGTGTGTCTGTCATGCCTCTGCTTCCCTTAGTCGGAGTGCGTGATACGCCGTCGCCGCCCGGTGTTTGCGGCGCCGGCCCGTTGTTATGAATTATGGTTACTCTTTAGGGTGTTTTGAAAGGGTCGCGGCATCCGCGGCACGGGCGAAGGCGTAAGGACCGGCCGAAATGCCTGCCGCGGCACGCCTCGTGACCCGGCGCATTGTAATTTTCTGGCAATGCATCAAAACTCATTGGCAATGCCTTCGCTCATCCGAAACAGCGTGGCGCCGCCGATGCGGATCCGAGGGCCACGCTCGAACGCTTTCTGTCCGCCACGCCGATCCGCGCGGTCGCACACCGCGTGGTTCACAGTGGTGCCGGGTCGACCGCCCCCCTGCCTGAACGATGCTGACGTGGAGGCGGAGATCCAACGCGTGGTCACGCTCGCACCCTTGCACAATCCGCGGGCACTGACCTGGATCCGCGCCTGTGCAAACACGGTCGGCGCCCACATTCCTCAGATCGCTGTGTTCGACAGGGGCTTCTACGCGTCAATACCAGAAAGCCCTAATTTCAACCGGCCCGCCTATAGGGGAGCTTACGAAACGACCCTAACCAGACAGTCGAGATTGGCGTATGATTTTCCTCAGAACGGAAATCCGGACCCGCCAAACGTACGATAGGTGGCATATCATTGCTACCTTGATTCACTTGGGG
>CAYVOU010000336.1:0-3177 GCA_964453295.1 uncultured Gammaproteobacteria bacterium | reverse complement strand
AAGGATCCAGGCCAGCATGCGCCCGGAAGGCGGCGCGGTGACTGGTACGCCGACAGTGATCGATGCCGAGCGTGTAGATCAGCAGGTCCTCGGTGTCCTCCATGATATCGCGGTACCCGAAACCGGGCCGATACCATTCGACCATGGTGAATTCCGGATTGTGCAGCCGGCCCGCCTCGCCGTTGCGGAAGACCTTGCAGATCTGGTAAATCGGCCCGCAGTCGGACGCCAGCAGCCGCTTCATGGCGTATTCGGGGGAAGTCTGCAGATAGAGCCGGCGGACGCACGCATCGCCGGGCATGGCGAATCCGGTCTCGAGGTTCTCAAGTTGCGGATCGGTGACGCCGGCCGCGGCCAGCACCGGCGTCTCCACTTCCATCACCAGGCGATCGGCGAAAAACGCGCGTATGCGCCCGAGCAGCTTCGCGCGCTGCCGCAGCAGGTCCGGCGAGGCGCCGGATCGCCAGTCGTTTGCCGCCGTCACCGGCTATCAACCGCGAGGGACGCTTATTCCTTCACCCGCGACATGTATTCGCCGGTGCGGGTATCGATGCGGATGACCTCGCCGTTCTCGATGAACAGCGGCACGCGCACGGTCGCGCCCGTCTCCAACGTCGCGGGCTTGGAGCCACCGGTGGCCGTATCGCCGCGCACGCCGGGGTCCGTCTCGGTGATCTTGAGCATGACGAAATTCGGCGCCTGGATACTAAGCGGCACACCGTTCCAAAGTGTCACGATGCAGGTCTCTTCGCCCTTCAGCCACTGCGCCGTATCGCCCATGGCGTTGGCACCCGCGGCGATCTGCTCGAAGTTGTCCTTGTTCATGAAGTGCCAGAACTCGCCGTCCGAGTACAGGTACTGCAGCTCGATGTCCATCACGTCGGCGCCTTCGCAGGTGTCGCCGGATTTGAAGGTGCGCTCGAGAACGCGGCCGGTCTTCAGGTTGCGCAGCTTGACGCGATTGAAGGCCTGGCCCTTGCCGGGCTTGACGTTCTCGTTTTCGAGTACGGTGTACGGATCGCCGTCGATCATCAGCTTGAGGCCGGCTTTGAACTGATTGGTGCTGAAAGTCGTCATCATCGTTTCCGGATAGAATGGAGTTCATGGTGATGCCGCCCGCGCGGCACGTCCCGCAATATTTAGAAAACACCCTCTTGCCATTCGAATCGGCGAGGTCGTCAACGACCGCGCCTGGACTCCCTGACAAAAAGGCCGCCTATGATAGCGCAACCGCAGCCCCGTTTTCAGCCCGCCCCCTGGCAACAGATCCTCGCGGATGCGGTTTCCAACCCCTTGGAATTGCTGAGGATGCTGGAGATAGACCCGACGGAGGCCGGGATCCGGCTGGCACGGGGGAGTGCATTCCGCCAGCGCGTGCCGCGGGGGTTTGTCGCGCGAATGCGCAAGGGCGATCCCGGCGATCCCCTGCTCCGGCAGGTATTGCCGCTGGCGGCGGAAGACGAAGTCGCACCGGGCTACCTTGCCGATCCCGTCGGCGATCTCAATGCCGAGGCAGTCCCTGGCGTGCTGCACAAGTACGACGGTCGGGCACTTTTAATCGCCACCGGCGCCTGCGCCGTACACTGCCGCTATTGCTTTCGCCGGCACTTTCCCTACGGCGACTCCCATGCCGCCGCCGATCGGTGGACGCGGGCACTGGCCTACCTGTCGGGCGATACCAGCATCACGGAGGTCATCCTCAGCGGCGGCGACCCGCTGTCGCTCGCCGATGCCCGGCTCGCCGAACTGTCGGCTCGGCTGGATGCCATCCCTCACTTGCAGCGGCTGCGCCTGCATACCCGGCTGCCGGTGGTCCTGCCGGAACGGGTGGACGAACCTCTAACAACCTGGCTGGCGGCAAGCCGGCTCAAGCCGGTGGTGGTGATCCACGCCAACCATCGCAACGAGCTTGACGCATCGGTGGGACGGGCGATGCGCCGGCTGCGTGACGCGGGCGCCATGCTGCTGAACCAGTCCGTGCTGCTCAAGGGCATCAACGACGACGTCGTTGCGCTGGCCGATCTCAGCGAGGCGCTGATCGACAACGGCGTGCTGCCCTACTATCTGCACCAGCTCGACCCCGTGCAGGGCGCGGCGCATTTTGCAGTGGGCGACATGACGGCCCGACGCCTGGTCACCACCCTGCGCGATCGCCTCCCAGGCTACCTGGTGCCGCGTCTGGTCAGGGAGATCCCGGGGGCACCGGCAAAACAACCCTTGGAATGAGTCCGGCAACGTGAGGTGACCGCCATACCGCCTGCTGTTCGAAGCCGCGCTCGAAGGATTCGATCATTCATTGCCGAGGCAAAGGATCCTAAGGCCGTAATAAAACTGTCATTCCCCTCCCCCGGACCGGCTACGTAGATTTACCTATGTAATAGTCCGAATACCCCGACATCGAGCGCACGCCTAAAGTAGTCTCGGACATTGTTCGAGAGGCAGGTGCATCATGCTGAAGCAGAATGCGGTTCCGCAATATGGCACGCCCAGCAACGTGGTTAGTTTCGAATACGCACACTTGTGCTGCCGAAACTGCGACATGCGCCAGGTCTGCCCCTCAAACCGCCTAGGAGACAGCAACGCACCGGGCCGCGGCATGCTTGCCAGCCGCACCGTCGCACGAGGCGAACATCTCTTCCGGCAGGGTGATACGTTGAGAAGCCTGTACGTGGTGCGCTCCGGATCGGTGAAAACCTACTTGTCGACCCGCTATGGCCTCGATCATGTCGTCAGGTTTTACCTGCCTGGAGAGGTGGTGGGGCTCGACGCCCTGGCCGACACCCGTCACCCGAGTTCGGCGCAGGCACTGGAAATCAGCAGTGTTTGCCGCATTGCCCTGGACGCAGTGGACGGTAACCGCGGCAATCCGAAGATTCAGAGGCAGCTGCTGAAGCTGGCGAGCCAGGAAATGGTCAGCGAGCATGCCCGCTCCGTGATGCTGGCTCAGCGCGATGCCGGCGAGCGGCTTGCGACCTTCCTGCTGCAGCTATCGCAGCGTTATGCGAAGCGCGGTTATTCCGACCACGAGTTCAATCTGAGCATGTCGCGGCAGGACATCGCCAGCCTGCTGGCCTTGGCGGTGGAAACGGTCAGTCGATTGTTCACCCATTTCCAGAGCATCGGTCTCATCAGCGCCGAACGGCGCCACATTCGCATCCTTTCCGCGGAGGGCCTGCG
>CAYVOU010000335.1:0-3182 GCA_964453295.1 uncultured Gammaproteobacteria bacterium | reverse complement strand
CGAGCATGTCGCCCAGGCGGTCAAGACCCATGAAGCCGATTATGGACTCGCTTTTGACGGCGATGGCGACAGGGTCGTCATGGTCGATGCGGCAGGACGGATTTTCGACGGTGACGATCTTTTGTATGTCATCGCTACCGACCGGGCGGCGCGCGGGGCTTTGTCCGGCGCTGTCGTGGGTACAGTCATGAGCAATATCGGTCTGGAAATGGCCTTCAATGCGCACGACATCAGTTTTGACCGGACACATGTCGGTGATCGCCATGTGTTGGCGCGCCTCCGCGAGATCGGCGGTCTCGTCGGTGGTGAGAGTTCCGGGCACATTGTGTGTCTCGACGCTTCGACAACGGGCGATGGCATCATTGCGGGCCTAGCGGCGCTCGCCGCCGTAGTCAAGCACGAGAAGAGCCTGGCCGAGTTATGCGAGCCGTTCGTGAAGCATCCGCAAGTGCTTAAAAACGTGGCAATCAACGGCGTCGCCCGCGATGGGGTGCTGGCGGATGCCGATTTGCGCAGGCTCGTGGAGGACATCCAGGATAAGCTGGGCTCTTCCGGCCGGGTGCTGTTGCGCCCCTCGGGCACCGAGGCGCTGATCCGTGTGATGGTAGAGGGGCCGGATCAGGACGTCATAGAGGGCTACGCCGGACAGATAGCCGAAGCGGTCTCAAAAGCGGCACAGCGTTGATTTGACGGCGTCACGCCGATAAAATGGCGAGTTTGGTGTACACGGCATCGTTGATGCGGACCCCGCTTATTGCCGCCAACTGGAAGATGCATGGACGTCAAGCCCTGCTTGGCGCCTATGTGGCCGGTGTGACTTCAGGGTTCAAGCGGGTCAACGGCGTGGAGTGCGTTGTCTGTCCGCCGGCGCCCTACCTTGCGGCTTTCGCACACTCTCTGCGACAGCATCAGGCCGAACAGGCCGCAGTGAGTCTGGGTGCCCAGGATTGTTCGCCCGAACAGGATGACGGTGCCTACACGGGTGAGGTCGGAGCGGCCATGTTGGCTGACGTTGGCTGTAATTGGGTCATTGTCGGACATTCGGAAAGGCGTGCCCGCCAGGGCGAGGACGATGCACTGGTGGCGCGAAAGTTCGAGGCGGCTCTGGCGGCCGGACTTTCACCGATATTGTGCGTGGGCGAAAGCGCGGAACAACGCCGGTCCGGCAATGCAGAAGAGGTCGTTCGCGGGCAGTTGGTGGCGGTGATGGAACGCGTTGGTGCCGAGTGTCTGGCGCAAGGTGCGGTGGCCTATGAACCGATCTGGGCAATCGGCTCGGGTCAGCCGGCGACGCCGCAGGCGGCGCAGGACATGCACGATATGTTGAGGCGCTGCATCGCGGAGCGATCGGAAACGGCGGCGGATGACGTGCGTGTCCTTTATGGCGGTAGCGTGAAGCCGGACAATGCCGGCGACTTTTTTGCTCAACCGGATATCGACGGCGCCCTGGTGGGCGGCGCGTCACTTGATCCGGCCAGTTTTTGTGCCATTGCGGCGGCAGCGGCCGCCTGAATCCAATCGGGGAACTCAATGCTCTTTTCAATTCTTATCGCGCTGATGGTTTTACTTGGAATCGTGCTGATCGTGCTCATTCTCTTGCATCAGGGCAAAGGTGCCGATGCGGGTGCCCAGTTCGGTAGCGGCGCGTCCGGGACCGTATTTGGCGCGCGCGGTTCCTCGTCCTTCCTGACGCGGACCATCAGCGTGCTGATGACCCTCTTTGTGGTGCTGGCCCTGGTGATGGTGTGGATCTCGCGCCACGGTGTCGTGCAGACCAACAGCGTGATGGCAGCGTCGGGCTCTGCGCCGGCGACTGCTTCAACCCCCGCCACGACACCGGCGGGCAAGGCTGCAACCCACGCGTTGCCGGCCGCCGGCAAGACGGCTGCGGCACCGGCCTCGGACACGCACGGGACGCCGGGGCACGACTAAGTTAAAATAGCGCCGCCGCCGGGGCTCTTTATCGGCCCACGCGGCCCGGCGAATCGGCCCGAGTGGCGATTTGCCAATGCAGTTGGCCTTTTATCTGGCCTGCCTTGCGGATGTGGTGGAATTGGTAGACACGCTGTCTTGAGGGGGCAGTGGCTCACGCCGTGCCGGTTCGAGTCCGGCCATCCGCACCAATTTGCGACGGATCGGAAGCTGTCCTGATGCGCATCTTTATAGTGGATGCCGGGTGTCTAGCGAACCGTCATCGCCCAGTACTGTAAAATAGATGGAATTGTTTCGGCGCACTGCATATGCTTGAAAATTACCTATCGGTACTCATTTTCATTGCCGCGGGTGCTGCGCTCGGCGCGGTCCTGATCGTAGTGGGGCTCCTGGTCGCCCCTCATCGCGCCGACGACGAAAAATATTCACCCTACGAATGCGGTTTCGAAGCCTTTGAAGGCAGCCGGATTCGTTTCGACGTCCGTTATTACCTGGTCGCAATCCTGTTTATCATTTTCGACCTGGAAATCGCCTTTCTTTTCCCATGGGCCGTTTCGATCAAGCATATAGGCTTGTTCGGGCTGCTGGCCATGGCGGTTTTCCTGGGCGTGCTGATCGTGGGATTCATTTATGAATGGAAGCGGGGAGCTCTGGAATGGGAATAGAGGGCGCACTGCCGGAAGGCATGCTCACCACGACCGTCGACAAGGTCGTGAACTGGGCGCGTACCGGGTCGTTGTGGCCGATGACCTTCGGTCTGGCCTGTTGCGCGGTCGAGATGATGCATGCCGGCGCGGCGCGTTACGATCTTGACCGCTTCGGCGTGATCTTCCGGCCCAGTCCCCGCCAGTCGGACGTGATGATCGTGGCCGGCACCCTGGTCAACAAGATGGCTCCGGCGTTGCGCAAGGTCTACGACCAGATGGCGGAACCGCGTTGGGTGATTTCCATGGGCTCCTGTGCCAACGGCGGGGGTTACTACCATTACTCGTACGCGGTCGTGCGTGGCTGTGATCGCATCGTGCCCGTGGATGTCTATGTTCCCGGGTGTCCGCCTTCTGCCGAACAGTTGCTCTATGGAGTGATTCAGCTGCAGAAGAAAATCCGCCGCACCAGCACCATCGCACGCTAAGGCAGTCCTATGAGTGAAACTCTGGAAATACTGGCAACCGAGGTCGCCGAACGCTTCTCCGCCCTGGAGCGCGTGCCATCGACCTGCGGCGAAGTTACATTCGAGGTGGCTGCCGGCG
>CAYVOU010000334.1:0-3184 GCA_964453295.1 uncultured Gammaproteobacteria bacterium | reverse complement strand
CAGGCTTTGAAAACGGTCGACTTCTTCGATTCAAGGGAAGCACTGTTCGATGGGATCCTGGCAGCGGGATGCCAACCGCCGGCAACGGGACGGGCATTCCGTGCGAACCATCCCGGTTCGGCGGCCGGGCCGATGCCGGGCGGCGAGATGCCCAGCGGCAGACGTGCGTGGAACCTGTACTTGCGTTGCGGGTTGATCATGGCGTCGTACTCCCGGGGTTGTCGAGATTGGCAACGATGAGCGATGGCTTGGCGGTCTCGGGCGGGGTGGTGAGGGCAATGCGGCGTTTCACGGCGGCGGCGCGGGTGCGGCGGCTCAAACCCTGCATGCGCGACAGCACCCAGTCGACCCGCGGCCTGTCGATGTCGCCCGCGAGGTACTGCCTGCGCCAGGCCTGCCTGGGATCGTGAAGAATGGCCGCCAGCCATGCCGCCTGTTCCGGCCGCAGCCGCGCCGGCGGCTTGTTGAAGTACTGTCGGGTCGCGGCGCGGGCGCCGTGGATCCCCGCGCCCCACTCGACGACATTCAAATACAGCTCGAGAATGCGGCGCTTACCCAGCGTCTGTTCCATCTCGGCGACATAGAGCAGCTCGCGCAGCTTGCGCGCCAGTGTATGTTCACCGCCGACAAACAGGTTTTTGGCAAGCTGCTGGGTAAGCGTGCTGGCGCCGCGCGTCGGTCCATCCCCCGCAGAGAAGTCGCCAAGCGTGCCGCGCATCTCGCGCAGGTCATAACCCGGGTGCCGATAGAAGCGCATGTCTTCCGCCGCCAGCACTGCCCGTGGCAGGTATCGACCCATGCGGCGCAACGGTATCCAACCCGGCGTGCCCTCGCCGAACTCCCGCCATTCCCATTTGCCCTGTGCGTCGGCAACGGCCGCGGTGAACCGGCCGTAGGCCAGTCGCGATGTTCCGAGGCCGGCCACCTTGAGGCCGTAGATCTGCGGCGTCACGGACACAGTGCCCGCCGGCCAGGACAGGCTGCCGGATGCCGCGAACAAACCGTCGACCTTCGCCACCGGTGCTTCCGGTATCTGCGCACCGAAGAGTTTGACGACGTCGGCGACGGCCACCGGCCGGATCGTGACTCGGGCGTCGATCTCGCCGGCCCGGCCCGGCTTGCCCGGCGTCATGGTCGCCGCAACGTCGGCATGGACCGGCCCGATACGTAGCTTGCCGTCGATGTGCCGGCCGTGGACCAGGCAGGTGGCATCGACGTCGAGATTGTTCAGCGGCCGGCGGGCAATCCAGTCGACGGCAAACTGGCAATGGCGGCAGTTCAGTCGCAGCCAGGTCGCGGCCGGCGTGCGGTCGATGTACAGGCTGAGCCTGCCCCAGGGCGTGGACACGTCGGTCAGGCGCAGGGTGGGCACATTCCCGAGATGGCTCAACGCAGCGTAAAGCAGGCGTTGCCGAAAGTCCTGCGGCATTACGAAAGTCGGTGGCCTGACGCCGTGACCGGCCTGCGCGATTGCCATCGTCGCCTTCACCGATATCAATGCCAGCTGGTACCAGGCCGTCAGCGATGCACAAACGAAGATCAGCACCGCGACCAGAAAGGCGGCGCGCTTCACGGCGCACCCCCGGCGCTGGCGACCGTCGTCACCAGCCAGGGCCCAGGCGATTCGTCCAGGCTTGCCGCCCAATACCACGACGACACATCGGTCCAGGCATGGCCGTCGCGATCGACGATGCGCTCGCAGACGTGGCGGTCGTCGACGTGATTGTCGCCCCGGTGCACGTCGAAACAACGCCAACGCCTGCCGTCGTCGGTGCGCGTGATCTGCGCCGGTCCCACGGTGTAACCCAGGCCGCGGTAGCAGTCGGAAGCGGGATGCAGCCGCCGGGTCGGGCGGGTCACCCAGCGCATCACGATCTCCCGGCTGCCGTCAGTGAAGCGCTGGACCGCGCCGGCGGCCTCCTGAAGGAAACGTTTCTCGTCCGCGCTGAGCGGCAGCGGTTCCAATGGCCGACCTTCGAAGGTCGGCGGCCAGTCAGGCGTGACGTCGGGCACGATCGAGGCGCTTCCGTCGCCCCGCCCCCAGAAAGGCAGGATGGCCGCCAGCATGCAGACACCGATCAGGACATAGGCCGCGCCTTCGATGTTGCCCGGTTTGCCCTGGTTGACCGCGCGCGGCGCGAACAGGTCCGTCAGTTCCCACCAGTAGTGCGAGACGGCACTGCCGATCCGTTCAAGCGTTCGCATGAGGCCTCCTTGCCGCCACGACGGCGATCGATCCGCAGGTGAGTACGAAGCTGACCACGCCAACGGCGTCATGAACGAAATGGGACGGTTCGGGCCCGTGCGTTTCTGCGATGAATAGCGTCGCGGCGCGCAGCATGTTGCCGGCGAGCACCGCGACCACGGCCGCGGCAAGCACCTTGCACACGTGTCGCAGCGTATGCTCTCCGCGTCCGGCCAGCAGCACGCACGCCAGGAACAGGCCCACCCATAGCATCTTCACCCCGCTGCAGGGCGCGTCCACCAGCACCGTCCGGTCCCGCCATTCCATGGCCGTGCCCAGATGTTCGACCGTCATGCCCAACGGCCGTAATAGCGTCGAGGCGCCGATGGCGGTCAACACCCGCATCGGATAACCCAGGTAGAACTGCAGCGAGGACAGCAGCGGCAGCGACAGCAGAAGCAGGCCGATGATCGGGATCCTGGCGCGGCTGCCGCTCATCGCGATCAGGGTGCAGCCCAGCGCCGCCACCGCCACCGCGGCCCGTATCAGCGCCGGGGCGGAGGAAAATATGGCGGCATAGAGCAAAGTGAGGATGGTCCCCAGAGCCAGCCAGCGCCTGTCCTCTTTCACTGCAATTGGCTGCCGCCCCCACCACACGGTGGCGAGGGCGGCAACCAGGGCCAGCAGGCCCCAGGGTTCATCGGAGCCGTCGGTCATGCGTTCCACGTACCATCTCCAGACCGGCCACAGGCTGGCCGCATGCACCGACAACAGGAGCGAACGTTGCGTCGGGGTCAGGGAATCAGCGCGCATCGCCGGCCTCCCCCTTGCCGCGGCCACCGGTCCGGCGGCGACGGGCCCAGGCGGCGGCGCCTGCCGCGACCGACAGCAACAGCCAGGTTTCAGGCTCCGGCGTGGTCGGCACCTGGCCGCCGACGGCGAAATTGCTGACGCCGGCGGGCAGCGGCAAGGGCTGCTTCACGGCGGTCATGTCACCCG
>CAYVOU010000333.1:400-3195 GCA_964453295.1 uncultured Gammaproteobacteria bacterium | reverse complement strand
GAATATGCGCCAGTGCGGCTGGGCATAGACCAGCAATCTGCGGTAAAGCTGGCGTCTGTTCTAATAGGTCATCAATGGCGAATATCGAAAGGGCCGATTTCGATTATCCTATACTCCGTCCCAACCCTGAAATCCATTCCGCATGTCGAAGAATCACCCAATCATCGCCGTGACCGGATCCTCGGGCGCTGGCACCACCAGCGTCAAAACGGCAACCGAGCACATTTTCGCCCGCGACGGCATACGGGCGGCCGTGGTCGAAGGCGACAGCTATCACCGCTATGATCGCGCCGCCATGCAGGCCGCGGTGGCCGAGGCGCGCAAGCAGGGAAAGCGGGTGACCCACTTCGGCCCCGAAGGCAATCTTTTCAACGAATTGGAAGAACTCTTCCGGATCTATTCCGAGACCGGCGAAGGACGGTGCCGCCATTACGTGCACACCGAGGACGAGGCCACGCAGCGAGGCGGTGAGCCCGGCACGTTCACGCCCTGGCAGCCGCTGCCGGAGGACACCGATTTGCTGCTTTACGAGGGACTGCATGGCGGCCTGATCACGGAAGCGGTCAGCATCGCCAAGTACGTCGACCTCCTGGTCGGCGTTGTGCCCACCATCAATCTGGAATGGATACAGAAGATCCAGCGCGACCAGACCGTGCGCGGCTACTCAACCGAAGCCGCGACCGCCGCGATCCTGAAGCGCATGCACGACTATGTGCATTTCATCGTGCCGCAGTTTTCCCGTACCGACATCAATTTCCAGCGCGTACCCATGGTCGACACCTCGAATCCCTTCTCCATGCGCGAGATCCCCAGCGACGACGAGAGTCTGGTGGTCATCCACATCGCCAACCGTCGCAAGATCCTCCCCGACTATCGATACCTGCTCGAAATGCTGACAGGTTCCTTCATGTCCCGCCCCGATACGATCGTCGTGCCCGCGGGCAAGAAAATCTTCGCCATGGAGATCATCCTCGGACCGGTCGTCGAGCGCATGATGCGCGAAAGCGGGCGCCTCCCCAGAACCTGAAACCCACGCCCCAATCAGCGAGTTCGCGAGTCAGGGATTTATAAAAATGAATCACGTCGTCACCCTGGTGCCGGCCGACAGGCAGTTCACGGTCGAGCAGGGCGAAACCATCCTCGACGCGGCACTGCGCCAGCACATCCTGCTGCCCTATGGCTGCCGCAACGGCGCCTGCGGCGCCTGCAAGGCGCGCATCCTCGAAGGCGAAATCGAACCGGCCGCCGAACATCTCACCGGGCTTACCGCATCCGAGCGCAACAGCGGCTGGTGCCTGTGCTGCCAGGCACTGCCGCGATCGGACCTTAAAATCGAAAGCCGCGAGATCGACAAGTCCGTGGACCAGGAGATCCGCACGCTGCCGGCGCGCGTCGCCAGGATGGAACGCCTGAGCCACGACGTCATGGCGCTGCATCTGCAACTGCCGCGCAGCGAGCGGCTGCAGTTTCTGGCCGGCCAGTACATCGACGTCCTGATGCGCGATGGCAAGCGCCGTTCGTTCTCGCTCGCCAACGCCCCGCACGATGACGAGTTCCTGGAGCTGCACATCCGCTACTACGAAGGCGCGGTTTTCGCCGGCCACGTCTTCAACACCATGCGCGAAAAGGACCTGCTGCGCATACGCGGCCCCTACGGGAATTTCTACCTGCGCGAACCGTCCACCCGGCCGATCCTGTGCGTCGCCGGCGGTACCGGCTTCGCGCCCGTCAAGGCCATCGTGGAGCACGCCCTGCACGTTGACGTGAAGCGACCGCTTTTCCTCTATTGGGGAGTGCGCTCGCATCGCGACCTTTACATGCCGACACTGCCGGTGGAATGGGTGCGGCGGCGTCCGGACTGGCGCTACGTGCCGGTTTACTCGCAACCACTGGAAGCCGACCACGTCGACGCGGGTACGGAACGGGTCGGCATGGTCCACGAAGCCATCCTTCAGGATTTCGACGATCTCTCCGGCTTTGAGGTCTACGCCGGCGGGCCGCCGGTCATGGTGCATGCCGTGGCCGATGCCTGCGAAGCGCGAGGCTTAAGTGCCGAACACATCTACTCCGACGCCTTCGAATTCGCCCCGCGGTAGGCCGGGGTGAGCACAGCGAACCCCGGCATCCAACATTTCGCTTCGATGCCCGGCCTACGCCGGCTCAAGCCGGACGGGCGGGAAGCTGCGGCAGTGTTACTTCGGGCGATGTCGCCAGCATGAGGCCCTTGCGGTGGGACCGCAGGGCGGCTTCGCGATCGCCCAGCTGTTCGTACACCTCCGCCAGCAGACGATAAGCTTCGGGCGTGGGGTGCTTGTCGATCAGCTCTTCCAGGTAGGAACGGGCTTTCCCCCAGAGGCCCTGGCGCGCGCACAGGCGTCCGATCGCCAGCAGCAGCACGGGATCGCCGGCATGATCCGGCAGGCGATCCTCCAGGAAGTTGATCTGGCCCAGCCCATCGCCGGACTTGATCTCACCGTACAATCGCACCATGTCCGCATCCCAGCCTTTTTTCAGCGCGCCCCGCATCAGGCCCTCCGCGGTGTCGTGCTGCCCGGCGTGCAGCAGCGCGCGGCAGTAGATCGCAATCAACTGCGGCTGCTTGCGGCGCTGCTTGGGCAGTTGTTCCCACACCCGTATCATCACGTCCGGCTTGGCATAGATGCCGCCGGGCTGCAGCATGGCGCTCACGGCTTCCGCTTCGAGCCGCGTCTGCTCGGCGTCGTCCAGCGCACCGGTCCTGGCAAGCTCGTTCAGCGTTTCCAGCACCTGCGGCCACTGGCGGCGGGAACGATGAT
>CAYVOU010000333.1:0-390 GCA_964453295.1 uncultured Gammaproteobacteria bacterium | reverse complement strand
CTTAGCTCCAGTCTTTGCAACCGTTCACGCTCGACACCGGTTTGTTGCAGCCGGTCCAACGTCCTGCGCATGGCCTCCAGTTCACCGGCCTGCCATTGCACTTCCGCCTGGGTGAGCAGTACCGCGATCTCGGCCTCCTGCCCCTGTTCCCGTGCCAGCTGCAGATATTTGTCGCGCCGATCGCTCTGGTGCAGGGCCTGCGCCGCGCGAGCGGCGCCGAGATAGTAGACAAGCGGCTGATCGCTGCGCCCGGCGCCGTTGGTCAGGGCCTTTTCGGCGGCGCGCCAGTCGCCCTGCGCCAGAGCCAGGAAGCCTTTCGAAAGCGATGTCAGCGCCTTGGCCTGGCGGCGCCGGGCGTTCCATACGCGCAAGTCCCGTGGCGCCCGCCAG
>CAYVOU010000332.1:0-3205 GCA_964453295.1 uncultured Gammaproteobacteria bacterium | reverse complement strand
TATGTGGCGCCGCCGGAACCGCGTGCGTGCCTCTTCCGACAAGCCGGTGAGGTCGTTGTTGTCGATCCGTATACGACCGGTGTCCGGCTTGTCGAGACCGCCGATGAGGTTCAGCAGCGTCGACTTTCCCGAACCGCTGCGTCCCAGCAATACCACCAGTTGGCCACGCTCGATGCCGACGTTGAGATCCGCGAGCACGGTATGCACCCGCTCGCCTTCACGATATCGTTTGCTGATCCCCTGCAACTCAATGAACGGAAGCCCCGGCATGACACGACAGCCTAGCGATCCTCCCCGATCCGTTCAACGACCGGCGACCGGGCTTTGCCGCGTTCGAGGCCTGCGGATTTATGCTATAGGACTTGGGCTGGGAACCGGGTTCCGGTTTATCACGCTTGTTCAGGGAAGCGGCACGATGACCACTACGACAAAGACGTTCAACTGAAATGGCGAACGGCTTGAAATCATCGCGGTCGAAATCAACGGCCGGCCTCGTACGGCCTGCGCCGGTCATGTTAATCACGTTGCTGTTGCTCGCGGCTTGCACTGCCAAGCAATCCCGTCGCGTAACACCGCCCATCCCGCCAAGGGAAAGCGAATACACCTGCGCTGACGGGACCCGCCTGCGGGTGACCTATCTGGCGAGTGAAGCCGGAACCCGTCTCGCGCGGGTTCGACTAAACGGCAATGAGTGGACGCTTGCCGCCATGCGCTCGGCCTCCGGAGCGAAATACGGCGACGGACACATCGTCTGGTGGACGAAAGGCGCTTCAGGCTTCCTGGCACGGGATGGGAGAATCGTACTGAGGGAATGTCAAGACAGACGATAAACCGTAGCCGACCCCTTACCACGCCGGCGCAGGTGTGGGACCTATTACAACCAATCCGTTATGGAGATGAGACATGAACTACAAGGGCAGCTGTCACTGCGGCGGGATCGCATTTGAGGTCGAGGGCGAGTTGGAGCAGGCCATGGAATGCAATTGTTCGCATTGCAGCCGCAAGGGTTATCTGCTCTGGTTCGTACCACGCGCCCAGCTCAACCTGACCACGCCGGAATCGGCCCTGGCGACCTACACCTTCAACAAACACGTGATCAGGCATCACTTCTGCCCGACCTGCGGCTGCGCGCCCTTCGCCTCGGGCAAGGATCGCGCCGGTGCCGAAACCGCCGCGATCAACATCCGCTGCCTCGAGGGTATCGACCTCGACGCCATCAAGCGGGTATCCGTCGATGGACGGTCGCTCTAGGATTTTGAGCGCGATGCCTCAGCGTGCCTTGCGGAAGGTGAGATTTAGCCGGAAGGGTCCAATCAGCTCGTGGTTTCCGGGACGCAACGGCGCGACACCGTGATAGCGCAGGCGTGCCGGTCCGCCCCAAACCACCACGTCACCGTGCGCCAGCGGCACGCGGGCGGGCCGATCCTTGCGCCGCAGGCCGCCAAACAGAAACACGGCCGGCAGGCCCAGAGAGACTGAAACGATGGGCGCATCGAAATCCCGCTCGTCCCGATCCTGGTGCAGCGACAATCGTGCCCCGGCCTCGTAGCGGTTGATCAGGCATACGTCGGGATCAAAACCTGCAAAACCGGCATCGCGGGCGGCGTCCCGCGCAAGCTTGGCCAGGACAGGCGGCATTTCCGGCCATGGACGGCCGCTTTCGGGGTCGATCGGATCGTACCGGTAACCACCGCGATCGGAGACCCAGCCGTATGCGCCGCAATTGGTCATCGCCACCGACATGCGCAAGCCGTTCGGCGTCACCATGTGCCGGAACGGTGCCCCCGCGACCACCTCCGCCAGCGCCCCGGCTATCGCCGCGCCCCTTGAACCCGAATAGCCACGCAACAACACCGCGCCGGGACAGAGATCCAGGCGCGACGACGTCCCGGAGGCCGATGCATCGAAGAGATCCGGCATGGTCCCGGTGCCGCTACGCGGCATCATGGAAAATGATCCCCAGCGTGTCGCGGTGGCCCGACCGCAGGCGGCTCACGCCGTGGCGCATCGTGACCCGGTAAATGCCGCGGGTTCCCGGCCTGGGCCGTTGCCGGACGGCAAAGACAACGGCGTCGCCCTGCCTTAACGGCACGACTTCCACCCTCGACTGCATGCGCGGACGCTGTTCGGTCAGGACGAACTCGCCGCCGGTGAAATCGCGACCCGGTTCGGAAAGCAGCACCGCGACCTGGAGGGGGAACACCTGCTCACCGTACAAATCCTGATGGAGACAGTTGTAGTCGCCGCTCCCGTAGCGCAACAACAGGGGGGTCGGCCGGTCCTGGCCGGCACGGTGGCAGCGTTCGATAAATTCATCGAGCCGGTTCGGAAACGCCACATCGATCCCCATCGCGGCATTCCAGCGGTTCGCGGTCATTACAAGCCTTGGATAAAGAGCTGCCCTCAACGCCGCCACGGGTGCGGGCAGCGGATAAGCGAAATACCGGTACTCGCCGCGGCCGTAACCGTGCCGCGCCATCACCACGCGACGCCGGAACAAATCATCCCGCGAATACAGGGACGCCAGGGCGCCGCATTCCCGCGCGGGAAACAGCCCTGCGACGATCGCGCAACCGTCGTCGTCGAGACAGGCACGAAGCCGCTCCCAATCCAGCGCCGCCACGCGCGCGTCAATGTCCGCCGCGTCCGGCCAAGCGTCGTCGTGTCCGGTATCAAAATTCAACTGCATCGCGATCCTCTTATCCGCCGCGGGCCTGCCGTGGCGTCGCCAATCCCTGCCGGGCATTATGAGCGCAACCGGATTGCGCCGACACTCCGATTATTGCGCGACGGACACTGGAAAGGCGCGGCCCAACGTGCCAACCTTGGAGCGTCCCACCACACCGAGGCCACGCCGGCCGCCTCAGGCGGACTCCGCGGTGTTTCCGCACCCCGCCCACGCGCGCCTGGCGGCGCATACAGCCTCACAACGTCTCGAAGGCAACAGGAGGAGGCGACATCATGAGTCGAATGCTTGCCCTGCTGTACGGCGCTGCCTGCTATGTGATCTTCCTGCTTACGTTCCTTTACTCAATTGGTTTCGTCGGCGACCTGGTCGTACCCAAGTCAATCAATTCGGGCATGCCTGGCGACTTCGGCCGGGCCTTGTTGATCAATGTGTTCCTGATGGCCATCTTCGCGGCGCAGCACAGCATGATCTGGGTCGGGCTCGACATGATTCCCGGCGGCGAGGGACTCAACCGCT
>CAYVOU010000331.1:0-3217 GCA_964453295.1 uncultured Gammaproteobacteria bacterium | reverse complement strand
TGTACCCGCTTGGCCTCGACGGCACCGCACAGTTCTTCGGCAATCGCGACAATGTCCGGATCAAGGGCATCGAGGTGTCGGCCCAGTATCGGCCCGGTAACGGCAACCGCCTGAACATCAACTACACACACCAGGATATCAACGGCACTGACAACGTCAGCGGCCACTACAGAGACGCCGGGCCATCCGATATGGCGAACGTGCTCGCGATACACGAATTCGGCCAGGGCTACATGGCGAGCGTCGGTTTTTACTATATGTCGGACATGAAACAGCTGGCCGCCAACGACATCCGTCCCGACCAGAAGCGGGTGGACATCCGCCTGGCGCGCACCATTTCAACCGCCAGGCGGGACTTCACGCTTGCCTTTGACGTTCAGAACCTGTTCGACGACAAGCAGGATACCCGGCTCAGAAACACCATAGACCGGCGCATCTATGGCTCACTCGCCGTCAGTTTCAAATAATGGTGACCCGGAACGCAAGGAGAGCACCAGTCAATGCGCTTGCCAGTCGGAGCCCGTAGTGTGCTGAAACGCCGAAGCGCCTGCTGCCTGCGCGCATGGCTGTCCGCCGCGCTGACGATTGTGCTGATGCTTGGCCATCCGGCTGCAACCGCGGCCGACGGCCCGGCCAGTATCCTGTTCGTAAGCAGCCACACCTCATCGCACTACCTGCATTTTGTCGAGGAAGCCGGGCGCACGCTGGACGCCACGGCTCCGGCGAGGTTCGCCACCACTTCCCTGCCCGCCAGCCAGCTGAGCGACAAGTACCAGAGCGGTGCGAGCGCACCCTTCGACATGGTTGTTGCCCTGGGCACGCAGGCGGCGCGCGTGGTAACCAAATGGCGGCCGGCCGTGCCGGTACTCTATGCGCTCATTCCCAAGGCCAGCTATGAGAGCCTGAAGCGCTCGGGACACCTCGCCTGCCCTTCCGGACAGTGTACGGCGATCTACATCGATCAGCCGCTACCGCGCCTGTTCGCGGTCCTGGACGCCGCCTTCGCGGGCCAGCGGCGGCTCGGCGTGCTGCTCGGCCCCACCTCCAGCCAGCAGCAAAGCCAGCTCGCCGAGCTTGCCGGGAAACAGGGTCTGGCGCTGCATACAGCCCTGGTGAACGAGGCGGATGACCTGCTTCCGGCGCTCGACGGCATACTGAAACAGTCCGACGTACTGCTGTCTATCGCCGATCCGCTGGTTTACAACCGCCATACGGCGAAGAGCATTCTGCTGACCACCTACCGCTACAAGGTACCGCTGCTGGGCTATTCAAAGGCTTACGCGGACGCCGGAGCGGCACTGTCGGTGTATTCCACGCCCAGACAGATATCCAGGCAGGCCGCCGGCCTCATAAAGGCGTATTTCGCCGGCAATGAACGCCGGTTGCCACCGCCGCAATACCCGCAAGCCTTCAAGATCCGCATTAACCAGCACGTCGCCGACTCGCTCGGTCTGGATCTTGAACACCATCCGAAACTCCAATCGATCATACAAGACGCTGATGATGAACAAGCTGAATATTCAAAATAAGCTTTTCCTGGTGACACTGCTGCCACTGAGCATCACGGCGCTGCTGCTTTCCTCGTTTTTTATCTGGGGCAAGATTTCCGACATCGAGGCGGCGCTGGACACCAAGGGACAATCCATTGCCAACCTGCTGTCCCCGGCCAGTGAATACGGTGTGCTTTCCGGCAACGAAGCGGCGCTCACAAAACTGATCTATGCGTCGGCCCGCGACCCGGACGTGATGGCAATAGTCGTCTCGGACGCCCAAGGCAAGCCTGTCAGCCATACCGGTCCGTCAAGTGCCGCCGAGCTGAAACAGATTATCCTGGACGGCAACGACGGCCTGTTCAAAAGCTTCACTTCGCCGGTCTTCTACACCAGCCTGGCCGTCGACGACTATGAGAACAACGCGGCGCCGGGGTCGAGCACCCGCATGACGCCGGAACGCATCGGCAGCGTACACGTTATCCTCACCCGGGAACGCGCCATTGCCAAGCAAACGGATGTACTCATCAACGGCCTGTTGATTACCGCAATCGCAATCCTGATTACCGCGTATTTCGCGGCACTGATCGCCCGCAGCGTGACTGCCCCCATTCGCGCCCTGACCTCGATCACCAATGCGATCCGCGAGGGCCAACTGCACAGGCGTATCGAAGTCGACGCAGCCGGCGAGATCGGTGCCCTGCAGGAGGGCATCAATTCCATGGCCGAAGCGCTCGAGGAAGCCCGCAACCGGGAACGCGAGCGCGCCAACGACGAACTGTTTATCGAAAAAGTCAAAGCGCAGACCACCCTTGAATCGCTCGGCGAGGGCGTCATCACCACCGACGCCTTCGGCGCGGTCACCTACATGAACCCGGCCGCGGAAAAGCTCACCGGCTGGACATTTGCCACGGCGCTGCGACGCCCGCTGCATGAAGTGTTCAAGATTATCTCGTCCAACACCCGCGTACCCATCGACTATCCGATCCACGACAGCATCGAGCACGGCAAGACCATCCACCACGACTTCCTGTTGACCCTCACGCGCCACGACGGCAAGGAGTTCATCATCCAGGATACGGCCACCCCCATCCGCGACAGCCGCGATGACATCGTGGGCATGGTGCTGGTGTTCCACGATTTCTCCAAGCTGCACCACATGTCGGAGCGACTCGCCTACCAGGCGTCGCACGACGACCTCACTGGCCTGATGAACCGGCGCGAGTTCGAGGCACAGCTGTCCAAGGCGCTGATAGAAGTCAACGACCGGAGCGTCGAACATGCCCTGTGCTATATCGACCTCGATCAGTTCAAGATCGTCAACGATACCTGCGGCCACAAGGCCGGTGATGAACTGCTCAAGCAGCTGACCTTCCAGATCAACAAGAAGATCCGCAAACACGACGTATTCGCCCGCCTCGGCGGCGACGAATTCGGCATTATCCTCAAGGACTGCCCGCTCGAAAGTGCCGAGAAGCTGGCGACACTGATCAAGGACGCTACCAGCGCCTTCCGTTTCACCTGGTACCAGCACACCTTCGAAATCGGTGCCAGTATCGGCCTGGTGCCCATCACGCACGGTCACGCCACCACCAACGACCTGATGATGACGGCCGACTCCGCCTGCTACATCGCCAAGGACAAGGGCCGCAACCGCATCCATATCTACGAGCCCACCGACGAGGACCTCATTCAGCGAAGCGGCGACATGCAGTGGCTGCAGACGC
>CAYVOU010000330.1:0-3240 GCA_964453295.1 uncultured Gammaproteobacteria bacterium | reverse complement strand
GCAGGCGTTGCGCGCGCGGGTGGGCGAGGCGGCGATACCGGCCCAGGACGAGCCCGGCGCGGCCTGCTGCTACGCACAGGGCGACAAGTACTGGCTGACCGATCCGCAGGGCATCGCCTGGGAGACTTTCCATACGCTCAAGGATATTCCCGTCTTTGGGAAGGACCGGCAGCCGGCCGCGAATGCCGAGGCGAAGGCCAAGGCATGCTGCGCGCCCGCCGCGCAGCCGATCGGATTTGTCAAACCGTCCGCGAAATCCGGACCGGTCACATGAACGCGATCGAGTCCAAGGACAAGTACAACGTATTGTTCCTGTGCACCGGCAATTCCGCTCGCAGCATCCTGGCGGAAGCCTATCTCAACCACGTCGGCGGCAATCATTTCAACGCCTACAGCGCCGGCAGCTTACCGGCCGGCCAGGTCAATCCCTACGCCCTGGAATTGCTGTCCTCCCAGGGCGTGTCCGTTGCGGGATTGCGAAGCAAGAACTGGGATGAGTTCAGCAAACCCGGCGCGCCGGAGATGGACTTCGTGTTTACCGTCTGCGACAAGGCCGCGGGCGAAGTCTGCCCGGTATGGCCGGGACAGCCGATGACCGCGCACTGGGGTGTGGACGATCCCGCCGCCGTGCAGGGCAGTGATGAGGACAAGCGCCGGGCATTCCGAAAGGCCTACATGGAGCTGGCGCGACGTATTCAACTGTTCCTGGATCTCCCGCTCAAGGACATCGACGCCATGTCGCTGCACAAGCATCTTCAGGCAATCGGGCATCAATCGGCGCAACGCGCGTGAAAGCGGAAATCATCCCCGCACCGATCGAATCGGGCAGTGCCGGCATGGGTTTCTTCGAACGCTGGCTGACCGTCTGGGTTTTCCTGTGCATCGGCGCCGGCATCCTGCTCGGCCAGCTGTTCCCGGCAGGTTTCGAAGCCATCGGTCGCATGGAGATAGCGCGGGTGAACCTGCCGGTCGGCCTGCTCATCTGGGTGATGATCATTCCGATGCTGTTGAAGATCGACTTCGGTGCGTTGCATGAAGTTCGGCGGCACTGGCGCGGTATGGCAGTGACCTTGCTAGTCAACTGGGCCGTGAAGCCATTTTCGATGGCACTGCTCGGCTGGATATTCATTCGCCACGTATTCGCCGGCTGGCTGCCGGCCGGGCAGCTCGACAGCTACATCGCCGGTCTTATCCTGCTCGCGGCCGCGCCCTGTACCGCCATGGTCTTCGTCTGGAGCCAGCTCAGCCGTGGTGAACCGTATTTCACTTTAAGCCAGGTGGCTTTGAACGACGTCATCATGATCTTCGCCTTCGCGCCGATCGTCGGCCTGCTGCTCGGCCTGTCTTCGGTGACGGTGCCCTGGGACACCCTGTTCATCTCCGTGCTGCTTTACATCGTGATCCCGGTGGGCATCGCCCAGGCATGGCGCCGAATCTGTCTCTTCCGCGGACCGGCGGCGCTGGCTCGCACCCTGGCGCGATTGCAACCGTTGTCGCTGGCGGCGCTGCTGCTTACCCTGATCCTGCTCTTTGCCTTCCAGGGCCGTGCCATCCTGGCGCAACCTCTGGTGATTGCCATGCTGGCCGTGCCGATCATCATCCAGGTCTATTTCAATTCCGCGCTGGCCTATTTTCTCAACTGGCGATTCGGCGTGGCGCATTCCGTGGCCGGGCCTTCGGCGCTGATCGGCGCCAGCAATTTCTTTGAACTGGCGGTGGCCACCGCGATCAGTCTTTTCGGCTTCGGATCGGGTGCGGCGCTCGCGACGGTCGTCGGCGTACTAATCGAGGTCCCGGTGATGCTGTCCGTCGTGCGCATCGTCAATGCCACGCGCGAGCGCTACGAGGCATCGGTCTGACCTGACCTATTCCGGCACCAGCCAGCGTACGATCGATTCGCCCTGATCGGCGGGGTCCAACTGTTGCAGCAGCCAGGACATGAGCGCGGCAATTTCGGTATCGAAATGCCAGGGCGGGTTGATGACAATCATGCCGGAGCCGTTCATACCCAAGGGGTTGTCGCGCGGAAACAGGCAGAATTCAGTCACCAGGATCCTGCGGATCCCGCTCGCCGCCAGCGCTTCATGCAGCTTGCGCGCCGGCACTTTGGGCATGATTGGATACCAGATTGCGTAGATGCCCGTTGCCCAGCGCTGACAGGCATCCTGGACGCCCCGGACGATACGGGCCGGTTCGTCGCGCAGTTCATAGGCCGGGTCGATCAGCACCATGCCGCGGCGCTCATGCGGCGGCAGTTTGGCCTTGATCATCTGGTAGCCGTCTTCGCGGTGCACCTGTACCTGCTTGTCGCCGCGGAATTCGAGGTCCAGCAGCGGCGCGTCGGCGGGGTGGAGCTCGGCCAGAAGCATGCGATCCTGGGGGCGCAACCGGGCACGGGCAATGAGCGGCGAGCCGGGATACCAGCGCGGCATGCCGTTGCCGGCATTGAGCGCCTTGACGCAGTTCAGGTACTCCGCCACGGTTGGCGGGGGATCGGGCGCGTTCCACAGCTTGAGGATGCCGGTTGCCGCTTCGCCGGTCTTGCGCGCCATCTCTCCACGCAGGTCGTAACGCCCGGCGCCGGCATGGGTATCCAGGTAGGCGAAGCCCTTGTCCTTGCGCTTGAGATTTTCGAGCAGCAGCACCAGGGCGACGTGCTTGAACACGTCGGCGAAGTTGCCGGCGTGGAAACCGTGACGATAGCTCAGCATGGGGTTGGGCGGACTGGCGGTTGCCGGGGATCGCCTCCGCGACCGAGGACACCCTATCGCCGAGGTTCAGCGGCGCGCCGAAGTGGTCTGCCGCCGCGTCAGTTGGCCGGCGGCTCGCCGGATAGTTCGTTCAGCAGGTCGTCGGCGCGCAGAATCATTTCCTCGTCATTTTCCGAAAACGCCTTCTTGAGACCGGCCGACAGGTAGGAACGCGCCATGTCCTTCTGGCCGTTGTCGAGGTAGCGTTCGCCGAGGGCAATCAGCACGCTGTAATCGGGTTCGCCGTCGCGCGCGCTGATTTCCAGGGCGCGCTCGTAGTATTTCACGGCACCGTCGAAGTCGTCGGTGAAATCGCCCAGCGTTTCCCAGATGAAGGCATACTCCCGATCTTCATCGATCTGCGCCAGGCAGTAATCTTTCAGCTGCTCGTAGTGTTCGGCGGTGGTTTCGGGGTTGCCTTCCATGGCGACTTCCTTCAGCTGAGTCGCCAGCCGCAGCAGTTCGTCGTAAATTTCCTGTGGGATATCTG
>CAYVOU010000329.1:0-3245 GCA_964453295.1 uncultured Gammaproteobacteria bacterium | reverse complement strand
CGTCCAGTGCACCCGCCGCCGACAAGCTCGGCGGGATCAGGCATAGGCAGGCCATCAATAGTGCACGAAATCGCATGGGGCTATCTTAATGAATTCGGCGTTGCGTGCGTAGGGGGCGAACCAGGTTCTGATTTCTCCGCCGTCACTGCGGTCTGGCAGCGGTGACATTGCCACTACTTTGGCGTCGCTGCCGTCTCACCGGCATCCATAGCCGGCGCCTGCCAGCCGCCGCCCAACGCCTTGACCAGGGCGGCGCTGGCGACCAGCCTGCGTCCATCGATGTCGAGGCGGGTACGCTCGGTACTCAGCGACGCCGTCTGCGCGGTGATGACGTCGAGGTAGCTGACCGTGCCCGCCTTGTACTGGTTGTCGGCGAGCTTCAGCGACTGCGCCGCCGCCTGTGCCGCCGCGGTCTGCACCGCCGCCTCGCCTTTCAGCACCCGCAGGATCGCCAGGTTGTCCTCCACCTCCTGGAATCCGGACAGCACCGTCTGGCGATAGTCGGCGACGGTCTGATCGTAGGCCGCTTTGGCCTGCTGCTTCTGCTGCTCGCGCTTGCCGAAATCGAGCACCGTCTCCGCCAGGGCCGGGCCCAGCGACCAGAATCCCGCCGGCAGGGTCAGGAGGTCACCCAGACCCGAGCTCTCGAAACCCGCCGTCGCGCTCAGTGTGAGGGTCGGGAAGAAGGCCGCCTGCGCCACGCCAATCTGGGCGTTGGCGGCCGCCATGCGCCGCTCCGCCGCGGCGATGTCGGGGCGGCGTTCGAGCAGGGTCGAGGGCAGGCCGACCGGGATCGCCGGCAAAGCGGGATAATGATCCGCGGGGGCGATCGTGAGCTCGGCCGGCGGCTTGCCGATCAGGATCGCGATGGCGTGGGCGAGTTGGGCGCGCTGCACGCCGAGATCGATGGCCTGGGCGCGGGTGGTCTGCAGCTGCGTTTGCGCGCGCGTGACGTCAAGCTTGCCGACGACCCCCGCCTTGTAGCGATTGTTGGTGATCCGCAGCGATTCCTTGTACGCGTCCACCGTCTGGTCCAGCAACCGGCGCTGGGCATCGTTGATGCGCAACTGCAGGTAGGTCTGCACCAGCGTCGCCTGGGCACTCAGCAACGCCGACCGCAGATCAGCGGCGCCGGCCTGGGCCGCCGCTTCGTTGGATTCCACGGTACGGCGGATGCGCCCCCACAGATCGGGCTCCCAGGACGCAGTCACGGAGAAACGATCGGTTTCCGTCGGCTGAGTGCCGCGGGAAAAGTTGGACGACGACGTCGCGCTGGACGGCGACTGCGCGCCGGTCACCGAGAGATCCGTGGAAATCGTCGGATAATAGCCGGTGCGCGCCGCGCCCAGTACCGCCAGCGCCTGCCGATACCGCGCCGCGGCGGCCGCGACGTTCTGGTTGGAGATCGCGACCTGCGACACCAGCGCGTTCAACTGAGGGTCCTGGTAGATCTCCCACCACTTGTCGCGTGGAATGCGGTCACCGGGCGCCGCCACCTTCCAGCCCTTGGTTTCGGCATAGGCCGGCGGCGTTTCGGCCTTGGGGCGATGATAGTCCGGACCGACGACGCATCCGGCCATGGCGGTGAGCGTGAGCAGGATCAGTGGGCGTGTGCACTTCATCAACATGGCTCGGCTCTTCGCATCAGGACTGGTCGGTAACGGGAATACGTTCTGTGCGCATCGGCTTGAATATGCGCAGGCACCATAGCCGGAAGCGATCCAAGTACAAATACACCACCGGCGTGGTGTAAAGCGTCAGCAGCTGGCTCAGGATCAGGCCACCGACGATAGAGATGCCGAGCGGCTGCCGGAACTCCGAACCCTCGCCGCCACCGACGGCCAGCGGCAACGCGCCGAACATCGCCGCCATGGTCGTCATCATGATCGGGCGGAAACGCCAGAGGCAGGCTTCGTAGATCGCTTCGCGCGGCGTCAGGTGACGCTCCCGCTCGGCTTCGAGGGCAAAGTCTATCATCATGATGGCGTTCTTCTTGACGATCCCGATCAGGAGGATCACGCCGATCAGCGCGATGAGGCTGAACTCGGTGTTGAACATCCGTAGCGCCAGGATGGCGCCGACGCCGGCCGACGGCAGCGTCGAAAGTATGGTCACCGGGTGCACGTAGCTCTCGTATAGGATCCCCAGCACGACATAGACGGCGATCAGCGCCGCCAGGATCAGGTAGGGCTCGTTTGCGAGCGAACGCTGGAACACCTTCGCGGTCCCCTGGAAGCTGCCGTGCACCGACGAGGGCAGGTCCAGCCTGGCGATGGTCCGCTCCACCGCCTGGGTCGCCACCGAAAGCGACTCGCCCACCGGCAGGTTGAACGACAGCGTAGTGGCGGCGAATTGTCCCTGATGGTTGATCGCAAGCTCCGTGTTTGTCGGTTCGAAATGGCTGAATGCCGACAGCGGCACCTGCGCCCCGCTCGGCGCGATGATGTAGACGTCCTTCAGCGTCTCCGGACTCTGCAAGTAGCGTGGCGCCGCCTCCATCACGACGTGATACTGGTTCAGCGGATCGTAGATGGTCGACACCTGCCGCTGGCTGAACAGATCGCTCAAGGTCTGGTCGATCAGCGCCTGCGTCAGGCCCAGGCGCGAGGCGGCGTCGCGGTCGATGACCAGGGTGGTCTGCCGCCCCTTGTCGTGCCGATCGCTGTTGACGTCGACCAATTGCGGCAGCTTGCTCAGCGCCTGCCGGACCTTCACGTCCCAGGTCCGCAACTCGTCGATGGAATCGGCCTGCAGCGTGTACTGGAACTGGGCGGCGCTGGCGCGTCCGCCGGCACGGATGTCCTGCACTGCCTGCAGGTAAAGCTTGGCGCCCGGTTCGTGGGCCAGCTTGCCGCGCAGCCGCGCGATGACTTTCTGGGAGGAGATGCGGCGTTCCGACAGCGGTTTCAGGATAACGAACATATGGCCGGTGTTGCGTCGCTCCCCGCCGGTAAAACCGACCGCGGTGGCGACGGCCGGATCCTGGCGGATGATGTTGATGAACGCGGCGAGCTTGTCGCGCATGGCCTGGAAGGAAATGTCCTGATCGGCCTCGACCTGGCCGGTCAGCTTGCCGGTGTCCTGCAACGGAAAGAATCCTTTGGGAACGACGGCGTAGAGATAGACGTTGAGAGCGATGGTGCCAAAAAGGATCAGCAGCATGATGCGCGAGTGCCTGAGCGCCCAGCCCAGGGTGACGCGGTATGCGTGCAGCGCGCCGTTGAATATGCGTTCGAAGAAACGGT
>CAYVOU010000328.1:0-3291 GCA_964453295.1 uncultured Gammaproteobacteria bacterium | reverse complement strand
GCGTCCTTCCCGGATCGGATTGACACTATAAAACTAAAAAGCTAGTTTTGTAGACGTTATGAAACACACACTCAAACCCATGCCGCCTGCCTGGCGCAGGACCTCGAAAGTTTTCACCGCGTTGGGTGACGAATACCGCCAGCGGATCCTGTTGAGCTTTGAACCGGACGGCAGCCTGACGCTGGGCGAAATCGTGGCGATGTCGTCGCTGTCGCGAACCGCGGTGGCGCATCACGTTCGAGTGTTGCGCGAGGCGGGGATCCTGGTGAGCCGCAAGCAGGGCAAGGCGGTCCACCTGAAGATCGACAGGGCATTTTTGCAGGACAGCCTGCAAACCGTTCTGGATTATGTACGCGACCAGGCCGGGCCGGCCTGATGTCAGCCATGGAAGGTTAGGAGACTGGTTATGACGTCATTTGCATTTACGGTTGGTGTGATGCTTCTGTTTCTGGCTCTGCTGGCCTACGAAACCGATGACATCGGCGACAAGCTGAAGGCCCGTCAGCGCGGCCTCTGGACCTGGCTGGTTTCGGGCAACTGGCCGGCGAAGGTCGGCGCCATTCTGCTGATCGTCGGCCTGGGCGCCCTGATGCGTTACGCGCTGATCCACATTCAGGTTCCGGCCCAGGCCAAGCTGAGTGCCGGCTGTCTGGTGGCGGCGGCTTTCGGTTACCTGTCCTTCCTGTTGCGCAACAACCGGCGCCAGCGCGCCATGCATCTGGCCCTGGCTGGCGCGGCCTGCGGCGTTGCCTATCTGACCGCCTACAGCGCCTATGCCCTGTTCAGTTACGTCGACAGCATTTCGGCGCTGACCATGCTCGTGATCGTCGCCGGTGCCACGGGGATCTTTGCGGTCACTGCCGACGCCGTTTCGATTGCGCTGCTGGCGATGGTCGGCGCCTATGCCGCGCCGGCGTTCGCCATCAGCCCGGGTGGTCCGCTGCTCACCTACGGCTACTATGCCTGCGCCAGCCTCCTGAGCCTGGCGATGGTGACCGTTCGCGGCTGGCGCCCGCTCATCCATCTCAGTTTTCTCTTCACGCTGGCAGGCGGATTGTTTTTCGGCTGGACGGCGCAGTACTACCGGCCGGAATACTACGCGACCATGCAGCCGATGTTGCTGGTGCTGGTGGCGCTGCATCTGGCCATGCCGATCCTCGAACGCCGCACCTCGGGTACGGCGTGGGACAGCCTGTTCGATACGGGCTATTTCGTGACATTGCCGTTGGTGGCCGGCGCGCTGACATTCCTGATCGCACCGGATCTGCGCCCGCAGGCCGCCGCCGGGCTGGCGGGTCTGGGCGTGCTTTGGACAATCGCCGCACTGGCGCTCATCCGTCACCGCAAAGAGGCGGCCGCCCACACGGTCGTTGCCTTCCTGTTCTTCACCGCGGCGCTACTGTGCGAAGTGAAGGATCTGTCATTGCCGCTGGTGGGCATATTCGCCATGACGGTGGTGCTTACCGCCAGCGCCCGCCTGCGCCCAGGCGGCGTCATTGGCAGCGTGGCGGCACTGCTCCTGGTGATTTTCATCGGCGTGTGGGCGATCGACTCGATGTTCCAGGATCCGCTCGTCGGCGGCTGGCTGAACCAATGGCTGGCCGAACACGTTGCGGTCGTCATCCTGGTGGGCTGGTCGGCCCATGTCTGTCGCGAACGGCGCGACGGTTACACGGCGGTGTTTTCCTTCATCGCGGTGGCGATTGCCGTGCTGACGGTATTGGTGGAACTGAAGAGGCTGCATTTTGACTACTTCGCAGAACTGACGCATGTTGGTTTCGTCGCGATCACCTTTTTCGTGTTCGTATCAACGCGGGCGGTACGCCAGCTTTCGGGCACCGCCATGGCGTTGCTGGTCTGTCTTTACGCCAGCGCCTGGTGGGTCGGACTCGATGCGGCGACACCGGCGGTTTACGGCTTCGCGGTGCTGGACATCGTCGTGCTGGCCGTGTCGGCGTGGCGGATCGCCGGCAGTGCGCCGTCAGCGGATCGCCTCGCGGTCGCGCTGCTGCTGGCGATACCTCTGTCGATCCTGCCGTGGGCCATCCGCCTGTACGATGCGCGGCTGGTGCACACCGGTTACTTCATCTCGACCTGCGTGACCTTCGGTGTCCTGTTCAGCATGGTGCTGGGCGCGTGGCTGCACTGGGCCGACGACGGCTGGAACGCCAACAGTGTGCCCAGGCTGCAACGCGGGATCGCGCTGGCCCTGGGCTGGGCCGTGCTGTTTCACATTCAGCGCGGTTTCTGGCCGGTCCTGTTCGAACTCGGCGCGCTGGCAACTCTGGTGTTCGCCGCCGCTACCCAGCGGCGCGAGAACGAGCTTGAAAAGCAGGGCGTCATAGCGGTCGTCTGCGCCGCCCTGGTATTTCAAGCCATGTTGCTGCGCCTGCTGGGACCGCCGGGGGTGCTTTCGGTTGCCGACGTCCTGCATATGCACCTGCCCGCCGTCGTGTCGCTGATTTGGGCGGCCCTGGGTGCGGGGCTGGCATGGTGGGGCGGTCATCGCAGCTCGCGGCAATGGTGGACCATCGGTTCCAGCCTGATGGCCGTGGCGGCGGCAAAACTAATCCTGCTGGATTTCGGATCGCTGGGTGAACTGGGCAACATCATCGCCCTGATCGCCGCCGGCCTGGTGTTCCTGGCGGTGGCCTGGCTGGTGCCGATGCCGCCCAAGGCGCCGGTGCCGGTCGACGACGTACCCGCCGAACCTGTGGCGGCTTACGGTGCCAGTGGGGCTTTGCCGCCACCGGGGCGAGCCGAGCCGGAACCCCCATCCGACGAATAAACCTGCGGCCGGCGGATCAGTCCGTCGCGGTTGCGGCGAGCCGGTTGAGCACGTGGGCGGCGGCGACCAGCCCGAAACTGGCGGTGACGGTCATGACCGAGCCCATGGTGCCGGCGCAGCTCAAGCCGCCGGCCGCGGCTTCGGGTTTGCTCCGGCAGGTGCCGCCATCGCTGTCCGGATAGCGCACCTGCTCGGTGGAATAGACACAAGGAATGTCAAAGCGGCGCCTGGGGTTGCGGGAAAAGTCATATTTGTAGCGTAGGTAGCGGCGGGTGCGTCCGAGCAGGGCGTCCTGGCTCGCCCGGGTGAGATCGGCGACGCTGATTCGGGTCGGGTCGATCAGGCCGCCGGCGCCGCCGATGGTGATGACGCGGATCTTGGCGCGCTTGCAATGGGCGATGATGGCGGCCTTGGTGCGAAAGTTGTCGACGCAGTCGATCACGTAATCGAGGTCCCGGTTCAGCATCGGCTCCAGGTTGTCGACGGTGACGAAATCCTCGATC
>CAYVOU010000327.1:0-3311 GCA_964453295.1 uncultured Gammaproteobacteria bacterium | reverse complement strand
CGGGTGGCCCGTTGCGGTTGCGTGTCTATCGACCAAAGAGCGACGCTCTTGGGCGTCGGGGTATCGTGCTTTGTCTGCATGGCGGTAGGAAACTCGATCGGTGGCTGACAGGTCATTGAACCGATCGACATTCTGAAATCAGGCGAGAGAGGAAAAACGTATGACGCGGGTGGTTCGGTTTCACAAGTTGGGCGGGCCGGAAGTGCTGCAGTTCGACGAACTCGAGGTTGGATCGCCCGGGGCGGGCGAAATCCGGATCCGGGTCGAGTCCATCGGCCTGAATCGCGCCGAGGCGTTGTTCCGCGCCGGCCACTATTTGGAAGCACCGCAACTGCCGGCACGGATCGGCTACGAAGGCGCGGGCATCGTCGAGGAACTCGGGGAGGGCGTGACCGGGTTCAACGTCGGCGAGCCGGTTTGCGTGATGCCGGCATTTTCCATGAACCAGTACGGCGTCTACGCGGAAAAGGCCATCGTCCCGGCCTATGCCGTGCTCAAGCGGCCGGCCGGTCTCGGCGTCGCGGAGGCGTCGTCGATCTGGATGCAGTACCTGACCGCCTACGGTGGAATGATCGATATCACGGGCCTGGGCAAAGGCGATGCAGTGGTCATCACTGCCGCGTCCAGCAGCGTTGGCCTCGCGGCAATACAAATCGCCAACGCCGTGGGCGCCACCCCCATCGCCGTCACCCGCGGCGAGTCAAAGAAGGCGGCCTTGCTGAAGGCCGGCGCGGCCGCGGTCGTCGTCAGTTCGACGGACGATATCGCGGCCGAAGTGATGCGCATCACCGATGGAACAGGTGCGAAGCTGGTATTCGATCCCGTCAACGGCCCCGGGATCATGAACCTGGCGCCGGCGCTCGGGCAGGGCGGCATGCTGATGCTCTACGGCAATCTCAGCGGCGAGGCGGACAAGGCACCGTTCCCCTTCCGCCTCTCGGTGATGAAAGGCTTCAGCATGCGCGGCTACGTCGTCTTCGAGATCATCAAGGATCCGCGGCGCCTGGCGAAAGCGGTCGACTTCATCGTCAAGGGCCTGGAAAGCGGCACTCTGAAACCGGTCATCGACAAAGTGTTTCCATTCGAACGGATTGCAGACGCCCACCGTTATCTGGAAAGCAACGTCCAGTTCGGAAAAATCGTCGTGACGGTACCCTAGCGAAGGAGACCCAAGGTCGGCCTGATCGCCTTTATCGACATAGGTGTAAAAATCGGCATCGTCCGGGAAGGCGAACCATGGTTGAAGCAGGGCGGCGTTATATCCCCTCACCCTAACCCTCTTCCGCAAGAGGAGAGGGGGACCGGCACGCTATGAGCGGGTCCGATCGATCGGCGTGCCGTAGATACGGATTGCCGGTAGATCTGCGAGCATTCGCCTTATCCCCACGATTCGCACCGCCGGGTGGATGAAGTGGCTAAACGGTAGGGGAGGCGGGCTGGCAGGCATACGGAGATCTGGTCAGTTTGCACCCGCCATTTCTCCATTGATGACACGGCTTGCCCGCCTTGCCACCGTATTCACGGCGTTGTGCAGATCGTCCAGGTGGTGTTCGATCATGTGCTTCATACTGACCGCACGGGTTCGCCAGCTCATGTTGATGCAGCCGATCACCTGCTGATTGACCATGATCGGCATGGCGATCGAATTGCGTCCGTCGTCCGCTTCCCGCCTGGGAAGATCGTAATCGCCGCCGAAATCGGGATCCCGCGTGCTGTAGCCTCGCTTGCGCGTGGTCGCGACGACCCGCCGGATCCAGGCGTCGTCCCAGGCCTTGCGATGGCCGGGCTGGTCCTTGTCGCGCAGGCGGCGCAATACCGCTTCGCGTTCCTGGTCGGGACAGAAGCAAAGATAGGCACGGCCGGAAGCTGCGAGCAGGAGATTGACGCGGAAGCCGATGGGGCCTAAGCGAATGTCGTCGAAATACGCCCGCGGCGCGTTGGTTTCAATGACTTCGACATGGTCCAGCCGCGGCACGGAGAGGGTGGCGGGCCACTTCACCTTTTCGCAAAGCTGTTCGAGCACGGGGGAAGCGATCTCCACCAGCCAGGCCGTGTCGTCCAGTTGCGTGCGCGGGTGCATGGCATGGCTGGGCAGATAGGCGCCGTCGATGATGCGCTGCCAGACCAGGCCCTGCCGGTGGAGCGTATAAAGGATCCGCGTCAGGCTGGCCTTGGGGAAGCCGGTCTGCAAATGGAGATCGTGCAGTGTGGCCGCGCGCATGTCGCGCAATGCCTGCAGCACTTCCAGCCCGCGGGCCAGGGCGTTGATCGGTTTTACCTTGTATTGCCGCATCGTTTCAGCCGTGTTTCGTTCGTTCCTGTCTTAGATATCCTCAAAGGCGAGTCCGAACCAGATTTCACCTGGTGAAAAGTAACACAAAACCGCTTCGCCGGCTGCCATGGACAGGGTAATTTGCCGCAGTCACGGGACGGTATTCGATTGAAAATCTGTTGCTTCGCAGCAAAGCGGAGGCTGTGACGATCCTGCATATCATTAATAAAGACCTCCGACAGATAGGGTAAGGATCGGGGTGGTCGACAAAACCGCGGGAAAAGCCGTGGTCCCGAATTCGCTTAGAGGGGCAGGGGGGAGAGGAGACGACGATGGTCAAGAATGCCGGGCTTTCCATGCCCGCACGCGCCGCTTGTCCGGGCCGCCGCCCCAGTCAGGAGTCCTCACCACATAGTTTGCCGAAGTGGCGGGCATGACGGCCAAGTCGCAGCTTGCCGCGGACGAGGAGGACACCGCGATTGTACGCGAGGGCGATCTGCTGTGGACGCCTGCCCGGGAACAAATCGAAAAGACCAACCTGCACCGGTTCACCACCTGGCTGGCGCGCGAGCGCGGCCTGCATTTTGACGACTACCAGGCGCTTTGGCGCTGGTCGGTGATCGACCTTGACGGGTTCTGGCAGGCCATCTGGGATTACTTCCAGATCGACGCGTCGGTGCCGCCCACCCGCGCGCTTGGCGACCGTTCCATGCCGGGTGCCGAATGGTTCCCGGGCGCACAGCTCAACTATGCCCAGCACGTGCTGCGCCAGGAGAGACCCGGCACTGACGCATTGTTGTTCCTGAACGAGGTCAAGCCGCTCGCGGGTATGCCCTGGGAGGAGCTGGCCGGATCGGTGCGCATCCTTGCCACCCGCTTGCGCGAGCTCGGCGTCCGGCGTGGCGACCGCGTCGTCGCCTACATGCCGAACATCCCGCAGACCATGATTGCGATGCTGGCGACGACCAGCATCGGCGCGATCTGGGCGAGCTGTTCGCCGGATTTCGGCTCGCGCGGGGTGATCGACCGTCTCGCACAG
>CAYVOU010000326.1:0-3327 GCA_964453295.1 uncultured Gammaproteobacteria bacterium | reverse complement strand
GTGCTCCGACTGCTGGGCATCGTGCTATGGGCGCTCACCTGTGGCACCGCTTGGGCCGCGTCGGAAACCCCGGCGCCGGCAAAGGTGGACGTGGAGGTCAGTGGTGTATCCGGGCCGGTGCGGGATAACGTGCTGGCCAGCCTGGCGATCTATCAGCAGCGACGGCACGAACGGCTGTCGGCCGGGCGCATCAAGGTGCTGCACCAATTGGCGCCGGCCGAGATCCGGGAGGCCATGGAGGCATTCGGTTTTTACAAGGCCAGGATCACTTCGGAGCTCACGCCGAAAAACGGCGGCTGGACCGCAAGCTACCACATCGTTCCCGGTCCCCCGGTAAGGGTCGATCGCATCGACATCCAGCTGCGCGGCGATGGCGCCTCCGATCCCGCCTTCAAAAAACTGGTCGCGGAATTCCCCCTGCACCGCGGCGACACCTTCGGGCACAAACCCTACGAGGACGGCAAGGCTTCGCTGCAACGCCTCGCCGCGGAACGGGGCTATTTCGATGCCCGTTACACCGCCAGTCGTGTCGAGATTATTCACGACCGCGAGAGCGCCGAGATCGAATTGCATTTCGATACCGGACGACGTTACCGCTTCGGCGCGGTCAGCTATCCGCAGACGAAACTGTCGCAGAACCTGCTGCAGCGCTACCAGCCGTTCCGCCAGGGCGATCCCTACGACGCCGCCAAGCTGCTCGATTTTGAAAAGCGGCTGACCACCAGCGACTATTTTTCCGAGGTGTCGGTGACACCCCTTCAGGGCAAGGCGAAGCATGACGAAGTCCCGGTCGACGTGACGCTCACCATGCGCAAGCGCAACCGCTACGCGGCGGGTGTCGGTTACGGCACCGACACCGGTCCGCGAGCGCGCCTGGAGTGGCAGAACCGCTATCTCAACCGCCGCGGCCACCGTCTCGGTGCCAGCCTCAAGGTCTCACCCGCGCTGAGCAGCCTCTCCGGCCAGTACGTCCTACCCCTTTCCGACCCCGCCAAGGACAAACTTGCCTTCACCAGCAGCGCCACCTATGAGAACACGACCGCGAAGGAGAGCTCGACCTTTCAGGCCGGCGTCAGTCACCTCACCACGCGCTGGGGCTGGAACGAGACCCTGTCCCTGGACTATCAGCTGGAAAGTTTCACGGTGGGCAGGGATCGTAATACCACCGGATTGCTTATCCCGAGCGGCAACTGGAGCCGCGTTTGGGCGGACAACCCCGTGTATACCCGTCGCGGCTGGCGCTTGCGGTTCGGCGTCAAAGGCGCCCAGTCTGCGATCCTGTCGGACATATCGTTCCTGCAGACGGAGGTGGCCGGTAAGTTCATTCACGGCCTGGGGGCGCGCGGCCGCGTTATCCTGCGCGGCGACATCGGCCTGACGGCCACCTCCAGTTTCGAGAGGCTGCCTGCCTCGCTGCGCTTCTTCGCCGGCGGCGACAACAGCATACGCGGCTTCAGCTATGAGTCGCTGGGACCGCGCGACAGCAACGACAAGCCCGTGGGCGGCCGCTACCTCGCAGTGGGGAGCGTCGAATACGAGCACGAAATCATCGACAAGTGGAGCGTCGCCGGGTTCTTCGACTTCGGCAACGCCTTCAACTCCCTTTCCGACCCGATGGCCTACGGCACCGGCGTCGGCGTGCGCTGGCGATCGCCGGTGGGGCTGGTGCGGGTCGACCTCGGCGTCGGCGCGTCCGACCCCGCCCTGCCCATACACCTGCACATCGTCGTCGGACCGGACCTGTGAGACGCGTTCTGTTGTCCCTGGCGTTGCTGTCGGCCTGCGCCGCACTTGCGCTGCTGTGGCTGGCAACGACCCAAACGGGCACGCGCTGGACGCTTTCGCTGGTCCGCGGCTTGACGCCGGGAGAACTCTCCTGGGATGAAGTGCAGGGTACGCTTGGCGGGCCGCTGACGATCCGCGGGCTGCGCTATGCCAACGACAGCTTTACTGCCGAAACGAACCTGGTCCATCTGGTCCCGCACCTGTCGAAGCTCCTGGGCGGTACCCTCGATATCGAAACCGCGACCGTCAAGGATCTGCGCATCCGCGTAAAGCCCGGCGGCCCGACCCCTTCCTCACCCCCGCACCAGCTGGTACCGTTTTTGAAGGTGAAGCTCCGTGATTTGACGGTGCAGGGGCTGGTGCTCACCCGTCCGGAGGGGGCCGCGCCGATTACGCTCAGGCAGCTCACCGCGGCTTTCACCGCCGACGGCCACACTCTGGACATTGGGAAGCTCACCCTGAGCCGCGACGACGGCGAACTCTCGGCCAACGGCCGCATCGACGTCTCCGGCGATTACACCGTCCAGGTCGATACGCACTGGGAAGCCAGGCTGCCGGATCGGCCGGTGCTGCGTGGGCACGGCCGGATCACCGGCGGCCTTCGCCAACTCATCGTCGAACTAAGTCTCACTGCGCCCTCGGCGGTCGAAGCGAACGCCAAAATTGACGATCCGCTGGGCAACCGCCACTGGCGGGCATCCTTGCGCTTCAACGACTTTGATGCATCGCAGTTCGACCCGGCGTCGCCGGCGCTGGTCATGCGTGGCCATGCCGAGGCGGCCGACGACGGAACCGGCATGCGGCTGCACGCCAATGTCGACGCCTCGCTGCCGCGATACGGGAGTTGGACTATCACGGCGGCAATCCGCCGACAGACGGCACAGTCCTGGCAGATCGAAAGCCTGGCGCTGGCTCAGGGTCGACGCTCGGCGTCAGCCAGCGGTGGGGTGGACTGGGATGGTTCCGGGCCGCCTCGGATCGACTTGAAGGGGCAATGGCAGGAACTTGGCTGGCCCCTGGAAGGACAGGCCGCTGTTCGCAGCGATGCCGGCAGTTTCACTCTCCGGGGCACTCCGTCGGACTACCGGTTGCAAGCCAATGGCGGACTCGCTGGCGGCTCTCTGCCGAAGACGCAATGGCAGCTGGCCGGTCGAGGTGACAATCACGGCTTCGCGGCGAAGCAGCTTTCGGCGCAGACCCTCGGCGGCCAAATCGAAGCCGTGGCCGACGTCAGCTGGAGCCCGTCGATGACGTTCCATGCTCACGGCGACTGGCGAAAGCTCGCGTATCAGTTCGCCGCCGGACGTCGCATGGAAAGCCCCCAGGGCAGCTTTTCGCTGGATGCCGACGCCCCCGATCATTACCGCTTCAACGTCGAGGCCGACACGCAAGCCGAAAAGCTGCCGCCGATCGCCTGGTCGTTGTCGGGTCACGGTTCCGGTACCGAAGTGATTCTGGATAAAACCGTCGCCCGCACGCTTAAAGGCACGCTGCAGGGCAAGGGATCTGTGAGGTTCGCGCCGGACACCAGTTGGACGTTCA
>CAYVOU010000325.1:2528-3331 GCA_964453295.1 uncultured Gammaproteobacteria bacterium | reverse complement strand
TGCGACAATTCACCACACCCTGACAGGGAATTTGACCAATAGAATGCCGGTCTTATTCGACAACCTAAACCAAGCGCCGGGTACAATGCCGGCGTCCATTGCTGGGGAGAAAGATCATGAAAGCCTAATTGGGGTTTATCCTGGGTTCGGTGCTGTTCCTGGCGGGTACCGCCGCGATGGTCCCGTCGCAGGCCGAAGATCAAAAGCCGTATTCGGTTGTCGACGGCAAGGTCGATACGCACACCTATGAAGGCTGGCAGGCATTTCGGCATGCCGGCTGCGGCACCTGCCACGGCGGCGCCGGCCAGGGCGGTGCCTGCCCGAGCCTGGTTCAGCGGTTGAAAACGGTTTCCCATGATCAGTTCAAGACCTCGGTTACCAACGGGAAAGGCCTGATGCCGCCCTGGAGCACCAACAAGCTGGTGATGGACAACCTGGATAACATCTACGCCTACCTGAAGGCGCGTTCCGATGGCGTCCTGGGTGAAGGCAAGCTTGAGAAGCAGTAATCCGGCGCGGCGCATGAAGCCCTTAGGTTGGCGGCATGCGCCGCTCTTTCTTTTATTCGCATTGATTTGCAGTCCGGCCGTGGCCGAGCCGGGACTGCGGATCCATGATGCCTGGATAGAAGAGGGTCCACCGGGAATGAACATGCTTGCGGGATACCTGGACATCGAGAACCCCGGGGACACAGGCCTCCAAGTCAGCGCCGTTCGCAGTGATGCGGTGGCGCAGATTGAAATTCACCGTACCGAACTGCACGACGGGATTGCCAGCATGACGCAGATCCCGGTGTTGAAGCT
>CAYVOU010000325.1:0-2518 GCA_964453295.1 uncultured Gammaproteobacteria bacterium | reverse complement strand
CACCCGGCTACGATTTAAACAGGGTGGTTATCACCTGATGCTCATGGGTCTCAGCGCGCCGCTTGCCGCCGGTGACAGCATCAACCTGATGCTGACCTTGGGGGACGGCAGTACCGAAACGGTGAAAGCCGAGGTGCGTCGGGACGACTAGAAGCGGTCCCAAAATGTAGCGAGCGCCTCGAGGTTGGCCGCTGCGTCGCTCGCCTGGCTTCTCCTTCCCGCAGGCGCGCGCCCTCGGTTGAGAATTTGCCGATGGCAAAATCTCCGGCGTCGCCGAAGCTTTAGCGGTACAATGGCCGGCCCGTTTCCAACCAGGAAGAAGGATCTCCCGGCGGGCATTTCCCGCTGGTTGCCGCCGCCTATCGACCCATGCAGTTGACCCTGACCCAACCAGACGACTGGCACCTGCATCTGCGCGACGGTGGCCATCTCGGCAGCGTCGTGGCCGACAGCGCGCGGGTGTTCGCCCGCGCCATCATCATGCCCAACCTCAAGCCCCCGGTCGTCACGGTTGCGCAGGCGCGGTCCTACCGGGAACGCATCCTGGCGGCGCTGCCGCCGGCATCGACCTTTGAGCCGCTGATGACGCTTTATCTCACGGACAATACCCGGATCGAAGACATCAAGGCGGCGAAGGACAGCGGCTTCGTGCACGCGGTGAAGTATTACCCGGCCGGCGCCACCACGAACTCCGATTCGGGCGTGACGGACATCAAGCGGGTTCGCGCCGTGCTGGAGGCCATGCAGGTCCATGACCTGCCGTTGCTGGTACACGGCGAGGCAACGGATCCGCTCATCGACGTGTTCGACAGGGAGCGGGTCTTTATCGACCGCGTACTGGCACCGCTGGTGGAACAATTACCGGAACTGCGGATCGTCCTCGAACACGTAACCACCCGCGACGCGGTGGACTTCGTTGCTGATGCGTCGCCGAGAGTGGCCGCCACCATCACGGCGCATCACCTGCTGCTGAACCGCAACGCCATGTTCGACGGCGGCATCCGCCCGCATCACTATTGCCTGCCGGTGCTGAAGCGCGAACTGCACCGCCTGGCGCTGGCGCGAGCCGCCACCGGCGGCAATCCCAAGTTTTTCCTTGGCACGGACAGCGCGCCGCACGCGCGCCATGCCAAGGAAGGGGGGTGCGGCTGCGCCGGCATATACACCGCTTGCGCCGCGTTGGAGCTTTATGCCGAGGAATTCGAAAGCGCCGGCGCGCTGGATCGCCTGGAAGCCTTCGCGAGCTTCCACGGCGCCGATTTCTACGGCTTGCCCCGCAACACGCGCAAGCTGACTCTGGTCAAGGAGACCTGGGCGGTTCCACAAGAGCTGCCGTTCGGCAACGATACCCTGGTGCCGCTGCGGGCCGGTGGAGAGGTTAAATGGAAACTGATGACGCCGTAACCACGGCTAGCGACAACCGCTCGGCGATCGGCAGGCGCTTTCGCGGTTTCCTGCCGGTGGTCGTCGACGTGGAAACGGCAGGCTTCAACGCCGAGACCGATGCGCTCCTGGAAATCGCCGCCGTGGTCCTTGAAGTCGATCCGGCCGGGCGATGGCGGCGCAAGCAAACCGTGCATTCCCACGTCAAGCCGTTTCCGGGCGCCAACCTGGAGAAGTCGGCGCTGGACTTCACCGGCATCGATCCGTTTCATCCTTTCCGGATGGCGGTCGGCGAGCGCGAAGCCCTTGAGAAGATCTTCGAGGTCGTGCGCCGGGAGGTCGCGGAACATGGCTGCACGCGCGCCATCCTGGTCGGTCACAATGCGTCATTCGACCTGGGCTTCCTGAAATCGGCCGTGACGCGTACGAAGATCAAGCGCAATCCCTTCCACGCCTTCAGCACGCTGGATACGGCTTCCCTGGCCGGGCTGGCTTTTGGGCAAACCGTGCTGGCGCGCGCGGTGGAGGCGGCGGGCTTAAGCTGGGAGGAAAGCCGGGCGCATTCCGCGCTCTATGACGCGGAGATCACCGCCGATCTGTTCTGCCGCGTGGTCAACCTCTGGGACAGCCGCGCCGCCGCGGCGCAATAACGCCTACTTCAGCACCGTCGTGCGTATGCGGTCATGCCAGGCCGCCGTACTGGCGGCGATCGACTTTTCATCCAGCGTCAGCAGTTGCCGGTCGGCCAGCAGGGGTTTGCCCTGCACCCAGACGTCGGTGGCCTGGTTGCGGTTGCAGGCATAGACGATTTGCGAGACCGGGTCGTAGACCGGCTGCGATTCCAGTTCGCCGAGGTCCACCGCGACCACGTCGGCGTCCTTACCGATGGTGAGCGAGCCGGTGACGGCCTCCATCCCCAAGGCACGGGCGCCGTTAAGGGTGGCCATGCGCAGGGCGTCGTGCGCCGGCACGGCGCTGGCGTCGCCGGCGACGGCCTTGGCGAGCAGCGCGGCGGTGCGCATTTCGCCAAACATATCCAGATCGTTGTTGCTGGCGGCGCCGTCGGTCCCGATGGCGACATTGACGCCGGCACTGGCCAGCGCCGCGACCGGGCAGAAGCCGCTGGCGAGCTTTA
>CAYVOU010000324.1:0-3333 GCA_964453295.1 uncultured Gammaproteobacteria bacterium | reverse complement strand
TTTTCTCCGCACCTCCTTTTCCATTACCGAATTGCCCTCCCCGGCCCGGCAGGTGTCCGGCCCGTCCGCCTGCAATACGTCTCCCTACTCGACCGTTACGGACTTGGCAAGGTTCCGTGGTTGATCGACGTCCGCGCCTTTCAGCACCGCGACATGGTAGGCAAACAACTGCAGCGGCACCGTATAGACGATCGGTGCCAGCAAGTCCTCGGTGGGTGCAACCTTCAGCACCTTCATGTCGTCGGACCCTTCCACCGGCGCCATCGAATCGGCGAACACGTAAAGACGGCCGCCACGGGCACGTACCTCTTCGAGGTTGGACTTGAGCTTTTCCAGCAGTTCATTGTTCGGCGCCACCGCAATCACCGGCATGTCTTCGTCGACCAGGGCCAGCGGTCCGTGTTTCAGCTCGCCGGCCGGATACGCCTCGGCGTGGATATACGAGATCTCCTTTAGCTTAAGCGCGCCCTCCATTGCGACCGGATACATCGTGCCACGTCCCAGGTAGAGTGCGTGATGCTTGTTTGCGAATTCTTCGGCAAGCATTTCGAGCTGATCGTTGAGTTCCAACACGGTGTTGATCTTTCCGGGCAGCGTCTCCAGCAGCGCAACCATCTCCTGTTCCCGCTCCGCTGACATGCCGTTGCGCCTGGCCAACACGATGACAAGCAGCATCAGTGCGGCCAACTGTGTGGTGAAGGCTTTCGTCGAGGCAACGCCGATCTCCGGGCCGGCACGGGTGAGGAACACCAGATCCGAGTCGCGCGTGAGAGAGCTTTCCGGTACGTTGCAAATCGCGAGACTATGCGCGTACCCCCATACCTTCGCCTCACGTAGCGCGGCCAGCGTATCGGCGGTTTCACCTGACTGGGAAATGGTGACGAACAGGGTGTCTTCGCGCACGACCGGCTTGCGATAACGAAACTCGCTTGCGACCTCGACGTTGCACGGAATGCCGGCAATGGCTTCCAACCAATAGCGGGCGATCGAACCGGCATGAAAACTGGTTCCGCAGGCGACAATCTGCACCGCCTTGACGTTGCCGAAAATCTCGCCGGCCTGCAGGCCGAACGCATCGTCCAGCACCCGGCCGTCGCGTATGCGTCCTTCGAGGGTCTCGGCGATTGCGCGCGGCTGGGTAAAAATCTCCTTGAGCATGTAGTGCCGATAACCTGATTTTTCCACCGCATCCACAGTTAACTGGGATACGACCTCGGGCCGGGACACGACCTGTCCGTCGGCATCATAGATGGTCAGGGTGTCGCGGCGGATGTCGGCGACGTCACCGTCATGCAGGAAGATGAAACGCTGGGTGACCGGCAGCAGAGCGAAAACGTCGGAGGCAATGAAGTGCTCGCCGATGCCGATCCCAATCACCAGCGGACTGCCGCGTCGGGCCGCCACCAGGCGTCCCGGCTCCGTCGTGCTGATCACACCTATCGCATAAGCGCCCTGCATGTCGGCGATGCAGGCCTTCACGGCGGCCAGGAGATCCATGCCCTGTTCCATATAGTGGTACACCTGATGAACCACGACCTCGGTGTCGGTTTCCGAGGTGAATTCGTATCCGGCCTGCTTCTGCTGCTGGCGCAGTGCTTCGTGATTCTCGATGATGCCGTTGTGAACCAGGGCAACCCGGTTGCGGCAGATGTGCGGGTGCGCGTTACGGGTGCTGGGTTCGCCGTGGGTCGCCCACCGCGTGTGGGCAATGCCCGTTACGCCGGCCAGCGGCTGCTGCTGGAGGGCACGCTCCAACTCGACGACCTTGCCCAGCACGCGATGCCGATCCAGCCGGTTGTCGGCGTTGAGCACGGCCAGACCGGCGGAGTCATACCCCCGGTATTCAAGCCGCCTCAGTCCCTCCAACAAGATGGGTGCCACGTCACGTTGCGCCACCGCGCCCACAATCCCACACATTTGCCTATCGCTCCCGTTCCTAGCCAGATTTGAATGGATGATTTAGATGCCGCCAAAACGTCCGCCAGCGGGCTGACCCGCCACGGGCCATGATACCCGCCGGCAGGCCGCATTGCCGGTACTGGTGCCGGCCATGCGGAACCGGCTCGCGGATCCGAGCTTTTCCACCCTCGCGGACCCCGCATTAGCGAAATACGGCAGCCGGCTATTTCCCCAACCAATCTTGGATTATGATTCGCTCCGCCGGCTTGACATCGTGCCTGGAACTTCACCTGTGCCGTCGACCACCATGCTAGAAACCGTATCGGCCCGGATGCGCAAACGTTCAGTGCCCATTCAGCACGGCGGCCCCACATTGGCGTCCGCCACCTACTCCTGATACGGATCCCTCTTACCACCATGCCGCTTTCCCTGCCGTCGCCAGTCGCGAGAGGCGGGCGCCGAGACCTGCGCCTGGATGCCCTGCGCGGATTTTTTCTGCTTCTGATGTTCAGCAGCCATCTCGGCAGCCCGTTGACGCGCCTGACGGTCGAACCGTTCGGCTATGTCTCGTCGGCCGAAGGCTTTGTGTTCCTCGCCGCCTTTCTCGCCGGCATCGTCTACCGCAAGCTCTACGAGACCCGGGGATACGACGCCATGCGCGACAAGGCCTGGCGCCGGGCCGGCCTGATCTACATTTGCCACATCGGACTGTTGATGGGCAGCTTCCTGTTTGCCTGGCTGATCGGGCAGACCGGCGATCCGGTCAGCAGCATTTTCAAGCCTTTTTACGCCGAGCCGCTCAAAGCGATGGGGCTGTCGCTGGTGCTGCTCTATCAGCCGCCGCTTTTTGATATTTTACCCTTATACGTGATTGGCTTGCTGGCCACCCCCCTGTTGCTGGCGCAAGCGCGTCGACACGGCTGGAGACCGATAGTGGGCCTCAGCATTCTGATCTGGCTGCTGGAGCGCTGGGGATTCAAGCAGGACTTTGAGGCGTGGGCCGGCCTGTATCTACCCGTACGCATGGGCTCCTTCGACCAGCTGTCGTGGCAACTTATCTGGGTTGGGGGACTCTGGCTCGGGCACCTGACGACGGTATGGCGGCGGAACGGGATCGCACGGCCGGTGCCTCCCGCCGTGGTGGCCGTCGCCCTGGGCGGTGCCGTGGCATTTTTCCTGATGCGACAACACCTTTTCGCTGTCGACTGGGTCCGGGCGTACTACCATCCGCTACTCGCCAAGTGGACCCTCGCGCCTTTGCGGGTGGCCAATATGGTGTTCCTGATCGTCTTGCTGATCCGTTTCGCCCCTGGACGACTGCCGTCGTGGCTGCAGAACAGCCTCGGACTGCTCGGCCGCCATTCCCTGTCGGTCTTCTGTTTCCAGATCCCGTTGTCACTGGCCGGGATTGCGCTGATTTACTACTGGGAATTG
>CAYVOU010000323.1:0-3351 GCA_964453295.1 uncultured Gammaproteobacteria bacterium | reverse complement strand
TGACGGGCCGTGCGGGGTTTGACGACCAGGACATGACGCTGCAAGAGCGGGCTTGATGCCCGCTCGCAGGAATGGATTCAGAATGGATAAGGCGGCGGGGTATCCTTGATGGTGACCCACTGCCATTGGGTGAATTCCTCCCAGTTCGACGGACCGCCGATACTGGTGCCGTTGCCGGAGGCGCCGCGTCCGCCGAAGGGGTTGACCATCTCGTCTGCGACGGTCTGGTCGTTGATGTGCAGCAACCCCGTGTGCAGTCGCTCGCCCATCGCCATGGCACGTCCCACCGACTTGGATATGATCGCGGCCGACAGGCCGTATTCGGTGCCGTTGGCCAGGTCGATCGCTTCTTCGTCGGAAGAGAAGGTGGTGATCGAGGCCACCGGGCCGAACATCTCTTCGTCGAATGCCCGCATGCCGGGTTTGACGCCGGCGAGCACGGTGGGGGAGTAGAACAGCTTTTCGTGCGTACCGCCGGCGACGAGCGTGGCGCCGGACGTCACCGTGTCCTTGATGATGTCGTCGACGTGTTCCAACTGGCGCTGGTTGATGATCGGCCCCAGTGCCACCGTTTCGCTCATCGGGTCGCCAACCGGCAGATGGCGGGCTTTCTCGGCCAGGCGTTCGGTCAGGGCCTCGGCGATGCTCTCGTGAGCGAGGATGCGGCCGCTGGTCATGCAGATCTGCCCCTGGTGGAACCAGGCGCCGAAGGCTGCGTTGGAGGCGGCCAGGTCCAGGTCGGCGTCGTCGAGGATGATGAGCGAATTCTTGCCGCCGAGTTCGAGCGAGACTTTTTTCAGATGCCGGCCGCAGAGTTCGCCGACCTTGCGTCCCGCCGCCGTCGAGCCGGTGAAGGCGATCATGGCGATGTTGGGATCGCTGCATAGGGCCTCGCCGGCTTCGATCTCGCCGGGCACTATGTGCAACAGCCCCTCGGGCAGGCCGACGGCGTCGAACATCTCGGCGATCAGGAAGCCTCCGGTGACCGGGGTGCGCGGGTCGGGCTTGTGCACGACGCCGTTGCCGGCGGCCAGCGCCGGCGCGATGGCGCGCAGCGACAGGATCAGCGGAAAGTTGAAGGGCGAAATCACGCCGACCACGCCCATCGGAATACGCCGCGCGAGACTCATGCGCCCTGGAGTGCTCGGCAATACTTCGCCCTGAGGCTGGCTGCACATCGAGGCCGCCTCGCGCAGCAGGATGCTTGCCTCGCCGAGTTCGAATTCCGCCTTGGCGCGGATCGCGCCGGTCTCGCGCATGATCCAGGGTGTGAACTCGGCGCCGTGGGCGGCGAGCCAATCCGCTGCGCGCAGAAACAGGGCGCCGCGTTCGCGGTAGGCGGTTGCAGCCCAGTCCGTCTGGGCCTGGGCGGCCGCCGCCGCCGCGGAACCGATGTCCGCGGCGGTAGCGAGGCCGGTGCGCGTAAGCGGCATGGCGGTGGCTGGTTCGATGACGTCGATGGTCCGTTCCGTCGCACGCCATCCCGACGAATAGACTTTGCCGTTCCAGTTTGCGTCGCTGAACACGGCGCCTTGTGTGGTTCCTGCCGTTGCGCTCATGCCGTTACTCCTACGCGGGTCTGCTTCAGAAGGGATGGACCCAGTGCACGTTGAACACCTCACCGCGTGCGCGGTTGCGGGCCATGGTCTGGAAGTAAGCATTGACCATCAGGATGTTGTGCTTGTCGATCTTCCAGAACACGCCGGGGCCGATGGCAAACAGCGAGGACTTGCCGCTATCGCCGAACGCGGTGCCGTCAGTGGTCGTTCCATTATTGTAGGTGAACTTGTCCTTGGTGAACTGCTGGAAGTAGTAGCCATTGATGCCGACGTTGAGATTGCGGCGAACGGCATAGGAGGTAGTGAAGTTGATCCAGCCCGCCTGGCCTGCCTGTGCCTTGTTGATGGTGGGCGGCACACCTGCAGGATCGTTGTTGGCGAAGTTATACAGGTAGTTGAAGCGTGCGCTGACTTCCACCTTGGGCGTCGGCAGCCAGGTCATCGCCCAGTATGGATTGAACGACCAGAAATGGGCGCCGGGGTTGATGTCCTTGCTGGAGCTGTATTTGCCGGTCGGCGCGACGACGTCCACCTCAAAACGCTGCGAGAACACCGGACCCATCTGCAGGTATACGCCCCAGGTGGTGTCGCCGAAGCCATTGCCGTTGTCGGTGAGTTTCACCGGGCTGGAGGCATCGAAGTGCTTATTGAAGAACAGATACGGCAGCAGCACCGTGAAGCCGACATGACCGTGTCCGTTGAACAGGGTATATGGGCTGGTGTAGGCGAGCTGGTTCAGGATCAGCAGGTCGCTGATGCGCGGATTCTTGAACGCCGAGCTGTCGCCCCCGCTGTTGTCCGTGATATGCGTGGCGTTGGCGTACTGATAGTAACCAAGGTAGGTCCAGCCGGGTTCCGTTGCGCCGAAGCCGTCGAAGAAACTGGTGCCGCCCAGGTTGATGCCGGCGGGCTCCTGGTTGCCGGCGGCCATGGCCTGCACGCTTCCGAGTCCGATCAAGACGAACAGGGCGGCCAGGGTTTTCTGCACAATCCTATACATGTGGATGCTCCTCCTGAGTCGGCGTTTTTGGGCCGATCGGTGTGATGTGATGTGCTGTTCCGTGAATTGTTCGTTATCAAGCTGTCATGCATAAAACTCTGTCTTGGTGCCGCTTTATTCCTCCACCGAAATATCGGTTTGTTGGGTCGATTGGCCGACCACTGTGAGACGGTTATGACAGCGTTCGAAGCGGCGGTCGGGAAACCGTTCGGCGCAGTGCGCATGTCCGGTATTCCTTTAGGCGGCAATTCGGGCTGCCGGTTGCAGTTCGGTTCTCGACGTTAAAATGCCGATTGTTGATATAATTAGCAGCCGATGCGTAGCGAATAAAATTGAATGGAATGTGAGGTCAATTCAATTTTTGAATAGGAGGGCGCGTGTTCAGATGGCTGGGCGGCCGTATTCCCTGCGGCAGGACTCGCGCAAATATTGAATGAATGTTTCCTGCGTCGCGGTCGGTCTCCAATTGCGCCTGAATGTCATGCCTATCGGGCGTTTCATGTCCTTCATGTCGACGGACAACGGCGCCAGTCCCATGTGCTTTTCGTGGCGGATCTGATGCTCTGAAATCAAGGTCAGTCGTTCGCTTTCCAGCAGCAGTCCCCGGATAAGGATCAGGGAACTTGATTCGACGAGACCGGTGGGCAGCGGGGCGTCGATGCCGGCGAGCATCGTTTCAAAGTACTCCCGGGTCGGCGCGCCTCTGCGTGGGACCGCCCAGGGATAGGTGGCGATTTCCGCCAGGGGAATATTCTCGCGGGATCATTCCACACCGAGCTCGATGACGACACG
>CAYVOU010000322.1:0-3363 GCA_964453295.1 uncultured Gammaproteobacteria bacterium | reverse complement strand
ACCGATTTTCCGACAATATGCGCCTTATGTCATATCCTTCATATTTTTTATCCATTAAGCGGTTGCTATGATTCACTGGAACGTTTCGTTCCTGATAGAGTTTTTATAGGTTTTATTGTGCATATGAATACGCTATTCGATAAATTCGAATTCCCGATCGGGATTCGATCCACTGAGCCCATTCCGGTAACCACGAGATGACCCGCCCGCAATCCAACCAGGAAGAAACCATCAACGCGGTGCTCGGCGCACTGAAGGATCTTCCCGGCGCTCTGGTGCCGGTGTTGCACGAAATTCAGGATCGGCTGGGTTACGTTCCGCCGTCCGCCATCCCGCATATCGCCGACGCGTTGAACCTCTCGCGCGCCGAAGTCCACGGCGTCATTTCCTTCTATCACGATTTCCGCCAGACGCCGCCGGGCCGGCATACCGTGCGGATCTGCCGGGCCGAAGCCTGCCAATCCATGCATGCCGAGGTGCTGGAACGGCACATCAAGAAACGGCTGGGCATCGACTATCACGAGACCACGGCCGACGGCGCCTTTTCGCTCGAGCCCGTATATTGCCTCGGCAACTGCGCCTGCTCCCCCGCCGTCATGATCGACGATGCGCTTTACGGGCGCGTCGGCACGGAACGAATGGATGCCTTGCTTACCGGTTGCGAGGTGGCGGAATGAGCATCAAGGTCTACGTGCCGCGTGATGCCGCCGCCCTGTCGGTCGGCGCCGATGACGTCGCCCATGCCATCGTTGCCGAATCGGTACGCCGCGGCATCACGGTGGAAGTGGTGCGCAACGGATCCCGCGGCCTGTTCTGGCTGGAGCCAATGGTAGAGGTCGAACTTCCGCCAGGCCGGATGGCCTATGGGCCCGTCCAGGCCGCCGACGTGGCGGGGCTGTTTGACGGCAATTTCACCGCTGGCGGCAAACACCCGCTTCGGCTAGGTCTGACCGAAGACCTGCCCTGGCTCGCGAACCAAGAACGCCTGACGTTCGCCCGCGCCGGCATTACCGACCCGCTGTCACTCCAGGATTATCTGGCCCATGAGGGCTATGCCGGCCTCGACAAGGCTCTGGCAATGGACGGTGCGGCCATCGTGAAAGCAGTCACCGACTCAGGGCTGCGCGGACGCGGCGGCGCCGCCTTCCCCACCGGCATCAAGTGGAAGACCGTCCTGGACACCGCGGCCGAACAGAAATACATGGTTTGCAATGCCGACGAAGGCGATTCCGGCACGTTTTCCGATCGCATGATCATGGAGGGCGACCCCTTCGTCCTGATTGAAGGCATGACGATCGCCGGGATCGCCGTCGGCGCCACCCGCGGCTACATCTACCTGCGTTCGGAATATCCGCATGCGATGGACGTCCTGACCCAGGCCATCGACACCGCACGCGCCGCCGGCTATCTGGGCGGGAACATCCGCGGCAGCGGCAAGTGCTTCGAGTTGGAGGTCCGGCGCGGCGCCGGCGCCTACATCTGCGGCGAGGAGACCTCGCTGCTGGAAAGCCTGGAAGGCAAGCGCGGTCAGATCCGCTTCAAACCGCCGTTGCCGGCCGTCAAAGGCCTGTTCGGCAAGCCGACCGTCGTTAACAACGTGATCTCGCTGGCCAGCGTGCCCATCATCCTGGCGCGCGGCGCGGCCTACTATCGCGACTACGGCATGGGCCGTTCGCGCGGCACCCTGCCCTTCCAGCTCGCCGGCAACATCAAGCGCGGCGGCCTGGTCGAAAAAGCGTTCGGCATCACCCTGCGCGAATTGCTTTATGACTACGGCGGCGGTTCCGCCAGCGGCCGGCCGATACGCGCGGTACAGGTCGGCGGCCCGCTGGGCGCCTACCTGCCTGAATCGCAGTTCGACACGCCGCTGGACTACGAAGCCTTCACGGGCATTCAGGCCATGCTGGGCCACGGCGGTATCGTCGTCTTCGACGACACCGTCAACATGGCGAAACAGGCGCGTTTCGCGATGGAATTCTGCGCCATCGAGTCCTGCGGCAAGTGCACGCCCTGCCGGCTCGGCTCGACCCGCGGCGTGGAGGTCATCGATCGCATCACTGCCAATATCGAGCGCGGCAAAAACCTGACATTGCTGCGCGATCTTTGTGACACCTTGTTGAGTGGTTCGCTGTGCGCATTGGGCGGCATGACGCCGTTCCCGGTGCTGAGTGCGCTGAACCATTTCCCGGAAGACTTTAGCGCCGAGGGGGCAAAAGTCGCCTGAACTCTATGCGGTACGGACCAGGAGAACCCCAGTCATGCGCTCAATCACCGATACCGATCTCGGTACGCCCGAGGTCGCTTCAGACAAGCTAGTCAATCTCCGCATCGACGGTTTCGACGTCACGGTGCCTGCCGGGACGTCCATCCTGCGCGCCGCGGCCACCATCGGGATCAACGTTCCCAAGCTCTGCGCCACCGACAGCCTGGACGCCTTCGGCTCCTGCCGCCTCTGCCTGGTGCAGGTGGAAGGCATGCGCGGCTATCCCGCCTCCTGCACGACGCCGGTGGCCGAAGGCATGCAGGTCCTGACCCAGAACAACAAGCTGGGCGACCTGCGACGCGGGATCATGGAACTCTACATCTCGGATCATCCGCTGGACTGCCTCACCTGCACGGCCAACGGCCATTGCGAGCTGCAGGACATGGCCGGCGCCGTCGGCCTGCGCGAAGTGCGCTACGGCTACGATGGGCGCAACCACCTTAAGCTCGAAAAGGATGAGAGCAACCCTTACTTCACTTTCGATCCAAGCAAATGCATCGTCTGCTCGCGCTGCGTGCGTGCCTGCGATGAAGTCCAGGGCACCCTGGCGCTCACCGTGCAGAACCGCGGCTTCGAATCCAAGATCGCCGCCAGTGTCGACGAGTCCTTTCTCGATTCCGAGTGCGTCTCCTGCGGCGCCTGCGTCCAGGCCTGCCCCACCGCCACCTTGAGCGAGAAGTCCCTCATCGAGAAAGGCCAGGCCGATCACAGCGTCGTCACCACCTGCGCCTACTGCGGCGTCGGCTGTTCTTTCAAGGCCGAGATGAAGGGCGCCGAGGTCGTGCGCATGGTCCCGAACAAGGACGGCCACGCCAACCACGGACATTCCTGCGTCAAGGGCCGCTTCGCCTTCGGCTACGCCACCCATCCGGACCGCATCACCACGCCGATGATCCGCGGCAAGATCAGCGACCCGTGGCGGGAAGTGTCGTGGGACGAGGCCATTGCCCACACCGCCTCCGAGTTCAGGCGCATCCAGGCGCAGTACGGCCGCGAGGCCGTGGGCGGCATCACCTCCTCGCGCTGTACCAACGAGGAAACCTATCTGGTGCAGAAGCTGGTGCGCGCCGGCTTCGGCAACAACAACGTCGACACCTGCG
>CAYVOU010000321.1:0-3370 GCA_964453295.1 uncultured Gammaproteobacteria bacterium | reverse complement strand
TCGACCTGGTGGAAAACCGCTACGTCGGCATGAAGTCGCGCGGCTGCTACGAAACACCCGGCGGCACCATTCTGCTGAAGGCGCACCGGGCCATCGAGTCCCTGACGTTGGATCGCGAGGTCGCGCATCTCAAGGACGAAATGATGCCGCGTTACGCCTCGTTGATATATAACGGCTACTGGTTCAGCCCCGAGCGGCTGGCGCTGCAACAGTTGATCGACCATTCACAGCGGCACGTCAACGGCGTGGTCCGGTTGAAGCTGTACAAGGGTAGCGTCACGGTATCGGGACGCAAGTCGGACCGGAACAGTCTTTTTGATGCGACGATCGCCACCTTTGAGGACGACGCCGGCGCGTACGACCAGAAGGACGCCGAAGGCTTCATCAAACTCAACGCCCTGCGCCTGCGCATCGGCGCCCGCCGCCGCCGCTGACGCCCTCTCCCCCGCGGTGTTGCCGCCGCGTTCGCCCCTGTCCGGAGCCCGCCTTGCGCGGGCTCCGTGCATTCGGGGGATGCCCCCGCTTTTGTGACCCGGTTCACGCCTGCCCGGGCGGTGCTGTGATTGCAATCACATGACACTTCCCCTATTCCACGGCCGAAATAGCTAGGCTTCACCAAAGGGGGTGACTGTTCGTGCGGGCAGTCTGCCCGGATCCCCAACGAGCACGATAAAACGCTAATGACAACATTGACGGAAAGAGCTTCAGCCGCCGGTACGGCCCAGATCCGCAAGATGTCCAGGCCGGACGACGCCATCGGCGCCCAACCGCTCCTGCTGGAGCGGCTGGACAGACAGCAGACCCCCTTGTGGATCGTCTCGCAACCCATGTTGGCGGTGGTTTTCACCCTGGGACTATGGTCGACCGCCACGTCCTCGTTTCTGTTGGGCTGGCTCAGCTTCATGGCCCTTACCGCCGGCGCGAATTGGTACGCGCTGCGCCAACATTTCGACTCGCCGCCCGACGCCGACCCGGCCGCATTATGGAGGCTGACCAGCGCATTCATGGCGGCGACCTATGGCCTCGCCTGGAGCGCGATAGGAAGCCTGTTGATGGCGAGCTTCCCCGACCTCGGCTGGCAGATCGGCGGCAGTATCGCCCTCGTACTCAGCATCACCGCCACCATGCTTGCCGCCAATCATCGGGCCCTGACGCTATACCTTTCGGCCGCGACCGTCCCGACCATCGCGCTCGCGCTGACGTCGCAGGACGATCGAATATACGGGCCAACGATGCTGGTCGTCGCGATCTGCGCGATCGTCTATTTCGCTATCCGCCAGTTGCATCAGTCCCTCTTTGAAAGCGACAGACTGGACGCCAGCTTTCGGAACCTGGCCTCGCTGTTGAGCCGCGAGAACAGCGATCTTGCCACCCGCATCGAAACACTTCGCGAAGAGGTCGTCAGCGATAACGTGGCGCTGACCCAGGCCCGGAATGAAAAGGAACGTGCTCAGTCGACCCTGCATGCGCTCAGCGAAGGCGTCATCACGATCGATGCCAAGGGCATCATCGACTACATGAATCCGCTGGCCGAGGTGCTCACCGGCTGGAACGTTCGCAACGCGCGCGGGCAGCATCTCAACAAAGTGTTCAATCTTGTCAACCGCGGCACCAGCGAAAAGCCGTTCATCTCGGCGGAGCAATCCCTGCTGATCGAACGTACGGTCATCGGCGACAACAATTCCACGCTGGTCCGGCGCGACGGCACGGAATATGACATCGAGCACGTTGGCTCGCCGATACGCGACGCCCGCGGCCGGCTTGCCGGCGCCGCTCTGATATTCCGCGACGTCACGGAAAAGCGCTCGCTGCAGAGCCGGCTGACCTGGGCGGCGAGTCACGACGCGCTGACGGGACTTATCAACCGCGCCGAATTCGAGCGGCGGGTCGAAAAACTGGTCAACGAAGGCGGTGGACCCGACAAACGCCACGTTCTCTGCTTCATCGATCTCGATCGCTTCAAGGCGATCAACGACAGTTGCGGCCATTACGCCGGCGACGAATTTCTCAAGGCATTGTCGGAGCAATTGCGAAGCCAGATCCGCGGTGCGGATACGCTCGCGAGGCTGGGCGGCGACGAGTTCGCCGTGCTCCTATACAGCTGTCCCATGGAAAAGGCGAAAACGATCGCCGAAGGGCTGAGACAGCTCGTCGAAGGTTTCTCGTTTGAGTGGGAAGATCGGCAGCTCAAAGTCTCGGCAAGCATCGGCCTGGTAGAGATCGACGGCCAGGAATGCTCACTGGCCGACATCATGTCAGCGGCGGATTTTGCCTGCTACGCGGCCAAGAACGAAGGACGAAATGCGGTACGGCAGTTCCGCGCGGAAATTGCAACCGGCAACGCCGGCCGTGGCGAGATCCATTGGCTGAGGACGCTGGAGAAGGCCCTCGACCAGGACGACTTCGAACTTCACTACCACCCGATTATGGCCCTGGACGACACCGATCCGCAGCTTCATTGCGATATCGTCCTCCGTCTGCGCGACGAACAGGGGGTGCTTCACGAGGCCGACGAGTTCGTTGAGCCGGCGCAAAGGTACCGGCTGCTGCCGGACATTGATCTATGGGTGCTGCGTCAGGTTACGACCGCACTCAGGCAAAAGCATCCCCTTCTGGTCACCATGAACACCATTTCGATACGCCTATCCGGGCAATCGCTTTGCGACGAGACTTTCCGGCACGACCTCAGTGTCCTGCTGAGCGATCCGGATCTGGCGGCGGATCGCCTCTGCTTCATCATTTCGGCGGCGGACGTACTGCACAATCTGGAACGTGTGCGGCATTTCATGGCGGTGTTGCGCAATCGCGGTTGCAGGTTCGCCCTCGACGAGTCCGGCGCAGCGGCGGGCTCGTTACATACGCTTAAGCAGCTGGATGTGGCTTACCTGAAGATCGGCGCCGTCATGCAGCGCGGCCTCGCCACCGATTCCTGCGACTTCGAGATCCTGCTTTCTGTCAACCGTGTCGCAAAGACGCTGGGTATCCGCACCATCGCCTCTGACGTATCCGACGATTCGCTTCGCGATACCCTGCGGCACCTGGGGGTAGACTACGTGCAAAGCACGATCGGGGAATCGGCCCGGCCGCTGTTTCAGGAGCACGCAAGGCAGCACTCGGCGGCGGCGTTGACCGAACACGCTTGAGCCCGGGGGGCGGCGCGTCGGGAGTCCCTTACAGATTGGGCGACCGGATCACCATCAGCTTTTCAGATTGCATGTCGCGTATTGTGTACGCCATGCCACCGACACCCAGGCCCGAGTGCCGCAAGCCGGCAAATGGCATCCAATCGACGCGGAAAGCGGTATGGTCGTTCACCATCACCGCTGACGCGTCGACACACCGGTAAACGCGCGTTGCGGTGTCGATGTCA
>CAYVOU010000320.1:0-3380 GCA_964453295.1 uncultured Gammaproteobacteria bacterium | reverse complement strand
CGGCGGCGGCGCTTCTGCACCGCGCGTTCGCCGAACATCTGCGATTCGGCGATGACTGCCAGTCGCGGCGATCCGAACTGGGCACCGGCATAAAGCGGCGCCACGGTCATTGCCACGCCCACGTCGGAGTCCGCGAATTGCCGCCAGTCGGCGACGAGCACTGGTCGGATATCGTGGCCCCGCAACAGTTCGAGCAGCGTTTCGCGACGCCCGTCGGACTCGGCCACCAGCAACACCCGGCCGGCGAAACCGTCCAGGAAACGCTTCAGCAGGACGAACGGATCCGGCGCCCTGGAATCCACCGGCAAAGGGGCCGGTAATGCAGTGTCGAATTCCTGTACGCCCACGTTGCCGGCTTCGTCGTCGCCCCGTATCAGCACGGACGCGTGATCCTTCACTGCCGCGAACAGTTCCTCGGGCTTGAGGAAAAGCGCTTCCGGTGGCAATAGTGGCCGCTGGATATCATGCCGGCCCTGTTCGTAGCGTTCCTCAATCTCGCGCTGGAAATACCCGACGGCGTCATTGACGCCGGACTCGACGATGAACAGGCTGTTCGGGGCGACGTAGTCGAACAAGGTCGCGGTCTGTTCGAAGAACAGCGGCAGGTAATACTCAACGCCGGCGGGACAGAACCCCTGGCTGACATCGCTGTAGATCGCCGAATTAGTCGGTTTGCCTTCGAAGCGAGCGCGCCAATTCTGCCGGAACCGGCTGATGCCGTCCTCGTCCAGCGGAAATTCGCGGGCCGGGAGCAGGCGGATTGCGTCGACGCCCCCCGTGGAGCATTGCGTTTCGGTATCGAAAACCCGGATGCTGTCGATCTCGTCGTCGAGTAAATCGAGCCGGTAAGGCTCGTCGCTGCCCATGGGATAGAGATCGACGATCGATCCCCGCACCGCGAACTCGCCGTGTTCCATCACTTGCGGCGCACTCCGATAGCCGCTGCTTTCGAGGCGGCGGCGGAAAGCGTCAAGGTCCAGACGGTCGCCTCTACGCAGATCGAAACTGCGGCCCAGCACGTATTCGGCCGGACACAAGCGGTGCATCAACGTGCTTGCGGACACGATCAGGATGCCGTGCCCGATCGAGGGAAGCCTGGCCAGCGTCGCCAGCCGGTCGGAAATGATGTCCTGATAGGGTGAGAAGTTATCGTACGGCAACATCTCCCAGTCCGGCAGGCGCAACAGGGGCAGGGATTCATCGCCGCCGAGGTAGAACTGCACTTCCTCCGCCAGACGGTCGCCGGCCAACGTATCCGGCGCGACCACAACGGTCAGTCCATCGTATTGCGCGGCAGCCCGGCTGATGGCGAGCGCCATTGCGCTCCCATAGAGGCGCCGCCAGGTGTGGCGATCGCCCGCGTGCCGGGGCAGCGGCGGGGAAAAAGGGCTGGATTGGGATGACTCGGTCATAAGAGTGGAAACGCTGACTGCGAGGCGATGCTTTAATCAGGCCGGCACGCCGGCAAGTTCGGCTTCGATATCCGCGATTGCCTGAAGCGGATCGGATGCCTTGGTGATGGGCCTGCCAATCACCAGGTAGTCGGCACCGTCCCGAACGGCCGCCGCCGGTGTCGCCACCCGTTTTTGGTCGCCGTGTTCGGCGCCGGCCGGGCGGATGCCGGGCGTCACCAGCCTGAAGTCCGGCGGCAGGTGCCGGCGCAGATCGACGACTTCCTCGGCCGAACAGACCACGCCGTCCATCCCCGCTTCCCGCGCCAGCATCGCCAGCCTGAGCACGATTTCGCGTGGCGGAGCCGAGAACCCAATCTCTCGCAGGTCGGCTTCCGTCAGGCTGGTCAACACCGTGACCGCTATCAGTAACGGCCGCTGCTCGCAGGCTTCGACACGTTCACGAGCAGCCGCCATCATGGCACGGCCGCCGGAGGCATGAACGTTGACCATCCAGCAGCCGAGATCCGCCGCCGCGACACAGGCACCGGCCACGGTATTGGGGATATCGTGATACTTCAGGTCGAGAAAAACATCGAAGCCGATCCCGGTCAGCCTGCGTATCAGCGCCGGTCCCGCCACGGTGAACAGTTCCTTGCCGACCTTGAGGCGGCAGCGCCTCGGATCGAGTTGCGCCGCCAAGGTGAGCGCTTCGCCCGGATCGGCGAAGTCCAGTGCGACGATGATGCGGGGATCGTTGAGTTGATCGGACATGTCGGTTTCGTTTCGGAGTTATTTATGGTGGCCGGCGGTACAGCGGCGAATGCGGATCCTTGCAACCGCGGATCTCATGACTGTTTGCGCTTCATTCGCCCTGGATGCCATGAATGGGTTTAACGGTATTCCACGCCTTGCAACCCGGACACTGCCAGTGCAGCAGCTTGCCGGTGAATCCGCATTGGCTACAGCGGTAAATGGCACGGTCCTCCAAGAGCTTGGCGGTGAACTCCTTGAGCAGGAGGAGATGGTCGCGGCCGCGTTCGTCGGCGGTGGCCAACACGAACTGGACCAGCCTGTCGAGGCCGCGCACCGTCGGCCGCTTGTGCAGGCTGGCGCTCAGGTAGTCGATGGCGGCCTGGGTGCCGTCGCGCTCGGCAATCAGCTCGGTCAGGGTCAGCACCGGGGTGATCCCGGTGTGGTCGTCGGCGAGCCTCGACAGATAGCTGATGAATTCGGGAACGCGGTCAAGATGGCGATGACACTGCAGTTGCGGTTGTATGGTTTCCGAAAGAAATTCCGCGTCCTGACCGCCTATCCGCTGGAAGCGATCGATGGCATCCTCGTAATGGCCGGTCTCCATGGAAATATGACCGGCCATCAGATTGGCGCGGACGCAGTCCGGATCTTCGGCAAGCGCACGGCCGATATAAGCCTGTGCCCTGTCGTAGTCGCGATTGCGGCAGCATTCCTCGGCTTGTTCGCAGATGAAATGCGAAATCATGCTTTGCAGTCGTTTGCCGGATGCCTTTTCGAGGCGCCGCGCGTACTCGATGGCCTTGTTCCAATCCTGCTCCTGCTGGTAGATATCCACCAGTTGCTTGAGTGCCGGGCGAACGTGCGATCCTTTTTCTATCAACTGCTGGAACAGCACTTCCGCACGGTCCAGCAGGCCGGAACGCATGTAGTCGATGCCCAGTTCCAGGACCGCAAGCGTGCGTTCCTCGTGGGTGAGATTCGCCCTGGCAACCAGGTTCTGGTGGATCCGTATGGCGCGATCCACCTCACCGCGACGGCGAAACAGGTTGCCGAGAGCAAAATGCGTCTCCACCGTTTCCGTGTCCACCTCCAGCATCTTGATGAAGACCTCGATGGCCTTGTCAGGCTGCTCGTTCAGCAGGTAGTTGATGCCCTTGAAGTAGTCCGGGGAAAAGCGCATCGGCGGCCGGCGCGTGGGAGGTCGCCCGGCATAGCTGCGGCGGGCGGCCATCC
>CAYVOU010000319.1:0-3383 GCA_964453295.1 uncultured Gammaproteobacteria bacterium | reverse complement strand
CGCGCTGACTGCCGGGGCAGGCATGGGCACCATCCTGCAGCGGTTGCTCTACCACAACTACCGCCTGTTGGAACGGCTCAATCGCCGCCTGCTGCAACGGCTCACCCTGCCCGGCCGGATCATCGGCGGCGGTCTGGTGGCGGCGACCGTGTTCGGCGCCGACACTCACCAGAGCGGCGCCTACGAAGTGGCGGCGCTATTCGCGGCCGTATCGCTGCTGTCGGTGTTCGGCCTGCTTCGCTACCGGCCACGGCTGCAGGTCACGCGCCGTCTGCCGGAATTTGCCACCGCCGGCATCCCCTTCGTCTACACGGTCAGGATCCAGAATCTCGGTTTGCGCACGGTCAGGTCGCTCTCTCTCTGGGATCGACTGCAAAGCGACATTCCCGCTTTCGACGATTATCGAACGTTTCGCGGCCAGGCACCCGGCGAACCGTGGTTCGACAGGAAACTCGGCTACCGCCGCTGGCAGCGCCTGCTTGCGTGGCGTCGCGGCGCCGACGTGGCGCCTGCACCGATCCCGGACCTGGCCCCGGGCGACAGCGTCGAAATCAAGCTGACCGCGCGACCGTGCCGACGCGGCTACCTTTATTTCGGTGAGATCCTCGTCGCCCGTCCGGATCCCTTTGGCCTGATCAACGCATTCGCACATTACCTGCGACCGATGCCGCTGCTGGTGCTGCCGCGGCGCTACCGCCTGCCGCCGTTCAATCCGCCCGGCAAGCGCTGCTACCAGCCCGGCGGCATCCACCTTGCGCGCAATGTCGGCGACTCCCGCGAGTTCCTGTCGCTGCGCGACTACCGGCCGGGCGATCCGCCGCGCCACATCCACTGGCGCAGCTGGGCCCGCACCGGTCGGCCCATCGTCAAGGAATTCCAGGATGAGTATTTCGACCGGCAGGCGCTGATCCTCGACACCTTCGCGGAGCGTGGCGAAGCATTCGAGTCGGCGATATCACTGGCCGCATCCTTCGCCCTGCAGGCGCGGCGCCCGGACAGTCTGCTGGACCTGCTGTTCATCGGCGACAGCATCGTGCACCTGACCGGCGGCCGGGGCATCGACGCCGACAAGCGTTTGCTGGAGGCGTTGGCCTGCGTCGAACCGAGCGCCACGCCGGGTCTCGATCGCCTGGCCCAGCAGGTGCTTCGCCACGGCGCGCAGCTCAGCGGCATCACCTGCATCCTGCTGGGCTGGGACGCGGCGCGGCGCGGATTGGTGAGTCAGCTGCGCGCACTGGGCCTGCCGGTGACGGTGTTCGCGATCGCGCCGGCTGTGAGCATTGCGCCGGCGCCGTCCGAGCCGGCTGTCATTCATCTACGGCCGGGACAGATCGAGGCCGACCTTGCGCGCCTGATCCAACCCGCCGGCCCCAAGGTTGCCGGCCCGCGGGTGGCGGCGGCAGGAGCATGATGCGCACCCCGCCCGCGCTGCTGGCCGCCGGCCTTCTCTTCTGGGGATGGCAATGCGATCACTGGCTCGTCGCCGCCATGTTGGCGCTCAGCCTGGAACCGTGGCGATGGCTGCGCTGGCGATGGGCGATCGCCGACGTCGATTTCTTTCACGCCTCCGACTTCAGCAGCGTGGTGCTGGCGATCGTCGCCCTGTACCAGTTTAACAAACACGGGCTGCACGGCATCTTCGGGATCCTGCAGTGGACACCCTTCATCCTCTGGCCCCTCACCGTCCTGCAACTCTACAGCGCACGCGGTGCCATCCCGCTCACGGCGCTGTTCATCAGCATACGCCGCCAGGCGCGCGCCGATCCCGCCATGCCGGTCGCCACGATCGACCTGAGTTATCCGTATTTTCTCAGCTGCCTGCTCGCGGCAAGCACTGGCGAGTTGCACGGCCCGCGCTTCTTCCTGCCGCTGTGCCTGCTTCTCGGTTGGGGACTTTGGCCTTGGCGCCCGCGCTGCTATCCGGCCGGCCTTTGGGTTGGCATGTGGGCCGCCGCCTGCGCGCTGGGCTTCGGCCTGCAAATCGGCATGGTCGGCATGCAGGGCTACATGGAGAACCTGGTGTTGCGCTGGATGGAGGATCGCACCTGGTCCGATCCCAGTCCCAATCGCGCCATGACCGCCATCGGCTCCATCGGCCGTCTCAAGTTCTCGGATGCCATCCGCGTCTGGGTCGACACGGACCGGAAGCTGGCTCATCCGCTGCTGCTCAAGGAAGCCAGCTACGATACCTACCACTTCGGCGTCTGGAAGACGCGCCGGCCGGGCTTCACTGAGATCGAGGACCGGCCCGCCATTCGCACCTGGGCCCTGCGCCGCGGGACGCCACCGCATACGCTGCGGCTGGGGATATACCTGCACAGGGAAACGGGCGTGGTGCCGATACCCGCCGGCCTCATGCAAGTGAGCGGAAACAAGCTCATCGACGTCGAAGACAATCGCTATGGCACCATCCAGATCGAATCGAAGCCCGGCTACCTGGACTATACGGTCGGCTACGATGCCGACGGCGAACCGCCGTCGTGGCCGGCGGCGCCGCCCGACCCCGCGGATCTCGACGTGCCGACGGCCTATGCGCGCGACCTGAAAACCATTGCCGGATCGCTGCATCTGGCACGCAAGACCACGGCGCAGAAGCTCGCCGCCGTGCATGCCTTCTTTCGCGACAATTTTCACTACTCGATGGTGCAGGCCGGGCATTATCCCTGGGTGCGCCCGCTGTCGGATTTCCTGCTGCATCGGCGTAGCGGACACTGCGAATACTTCGCCACCGCCACGGTCCTGCTGCTACGGCAGGCGGGGATCCCGGCGCGCTATGCGGTGGGCTATGCGGTGAGCGAATACAGCCATCTCCAGCATCAGTACATCGCCCGCAGCCGCGATGCGCACGCCTGGGCCGAGGCCTACGTCGACGGCCGCTGGCAGACCGTGGACAACACGCCTTCCGACTGGCGCTACGAAGAGGATGCGCGCGCACCGTTTTGGCAACCGCTGTCGGATTTCGCCACCTGGATAAGTTACAGCTTTGCGCACTGGCGGGATGCCGAAGCGGGCAGCCATCCGCCGCTGTTGTGGGCCATCCCGCCGCTATCCGCCATCCTGCTGTGGCGTCTGCGGCAGCGCAGGCGCATCCGCATCGGCACCGCCGCCACCGGGCCCGTCGCGCACCGGCCGTTGCTGGGCGGTGACTCGGAAGTGCTGGCGCTGCTGGGCAGTATCGAAGGCAGCGGCCTGGAACCGCGTGCGGGGGAGACGCTGATGGACTGGAGCCGGCGCGTGCTGGCGGGCCGCCGTCTGCGCACCGACCCGCAACGCCTGCTCGCATTGCATTATCGCTACCGCTTCGATCCGAAGGGATTGACGCCGGCGCAACGCCGGGCGCTGCGAGACGGTGTCGCCGATATCGCTGCGGCATTGCCACGGGA
>CAYVOU010000318.1:0-3397 GCA_964453295.1 uncultured Gammaproteobacteria bacterium | reverse complement strand
TTCTTACGATCAATCTCCCACTTTGGGAGGCATCGTCTCTGGAGATTGTCAGTGCCGGGCTGCCGAAGTCGGTCGCCGCGAACGATCAGTTCGCGCGCAGTCGTGGTTATCTTCACCGCATCATCGGCGAGAACCGTCGCTACTACGGATCGCATTCGGCGGCCGTACGCGACGCCAAGGCCGTGTGGTACGGCACGCACCTCGTCAGCCTGTCCGATCCCAGTACGACCAGTCGCAGGGAGGTAGTACGCCTGCTGTCGCTGGCGGCGCTGCACGGATTGACCATCGACGATCTCGAGATTGCCGAACCGGGCGTGTCGGACCGGCAGTATGCCTGAACGCGTGCCGCTCCGGTTTCGCCCGCATGTTTAACGCTGGCAGTACCGGCAGAAGTAGGTGGCGCGGCCGACGATCACGCTTTGAGTGACAGGTCGCAGGCAGTTGCGGCAGGGTTCCCCCTCGCGTTCGTAGACGCGCAGCACTTGGCGGAAATAGCCCGGATTGCCGTCGGCGGCGACAAAATCGCGCAAGGTCGTACCGCCGAAGCCGATGGCCTGTTCCAGCACTTTGGTGATGGCTTGCTGCAGGCGCTCGAAACGCAACAGTGAGACCCGTCCGGCCTGACGCCGTGGGTCCACGCCGGCCTCGAACAGCGATTCCGATGCGTAGATGTTGCCAACGCCGACCAGCGTGCGGCTGTCCATGATGAAACTCTTGATCGTCTGCGAGCGGCCGCGGGCACGGCCGTGCAGGTAGGCCGCGCTTGCGTCCCATGGTTCGGGACCGAGGTCCTTGAGCAAGGGGTGCGACCAGGGGCGTTTTGTCCAGAGGAAGGCGCCGAAGCGGCGCGGATCGTGATAGCGCAGGCAAAGTCCTCCCGACATCGTGATGTCGATATGGTCGTGCTTGCGGGGGGACGTCGCGGGATCGGTGATCCGCAGGCTGCCCGACATGCCGAGATGAATGATAAGGCAGCCGTCGTCGGCGTGCAGCAGCAGGTATTTCCCACGCCTGCCGACATCCTGGATGCACCGATGCGTCAGCGCCCGGCGCAGACCCGCCGATACCGGCCAACGCAGGCGCGATTCCCGAACAACGACGTCGGCGACGGTTTGATCCCGCAGAAAAGGCGCAATGCCGCGTCGGGTGGTCTCCACTTCCGGCAGTTCCGGCATGGCGGCAATCCTATTTTTTCGCGGACTTGGCCCGATCCAGGGACAGCAGCGATCTGGCTTCCTCTGCGGGAAAATGATACGCCAGATTGCGAGCCGGAACCGCCAGGATCAATTCCGGCTGGCGCTGCAGGACTTGCAGCTGCAACGGTGCCTGGCCATCGAACTTGATGGTGATGTCGTCGCCACTCTGCGTCTTTTCGGTGTCGAGTGCGTGGACGCTGTCGGCGCGTGCCGCCCGCCAGCCCTCGACGAAGCGCGCCAGCACGTCGGCAGAAACGCCGGGTGCGCCGCCGGTCGCGGCCAGCTTGCCGTCGGCCTGGCTGACTTCGAGGCCAGGTACGCTGATGTCGCGGATAGGCTTGCCCGACCCTATCAACAGGGGATCGGCGAAGCTGGCGGGATTGGCGGCGAGGTAGGGATAAGAAGTGTCAAAGACAAGAAACACCTGGTTGTCGTGGCGCACGTAGCGGTCCATGGACAGGGCGTTGGTGCCGCCGAAATCGAAACGCTGACCGTTGAGAAGCAATGTGACGCGCGGCTTGTCCAGCTCATAAGTCGGAAGATCTTTCGACACCACCGGGAATCGCGTGGTGGTCTTGGCATGCACGAAATCGAGAACGAAACCCACGCGCGTCGAATCGGCGCGAACGTGAAACGGCGAGCGCATGAACCATACGCCTTTTTCTTTTTCCAGCACCACCGCGGGCTGCTCACGGGGACGGATCTCGATATGGTTGACCTGCGTCTCGGTGAGGTTCGTGATCGGCGCCGGCTTGGCGACTTCTTTCCCGGGCTGCCGCCAGGCGAACCATGCCAGCAGCGCGACAATGGCCAGGAGGCCAAGGTTGAGCAGCCAGCGCCGCCTCATCGCTGCCGGCGCTTGAGCCAGATCCCGCCGCCGATGGCAAGCAGTCCCAGCGGCAGCGCGAACAGAAATCCGATACCGATCGCCCCGGTGGCGAAGGCGCTCAACTGCAAGGTCTGATCCGCCGCGACTCGGGCCGGGATCTGGATCAGCGAGTCATCGCCGGACAGCCAGGTCATCAAGCGCAGTCCCAGATCGAGGTTGCCGCTGTTACCCAGGTAATTGTTGGCGAGGAAGTCGCCGTCGCCGGTGACGATGATGCGCTGCTGGTGCGCCGCCTTGCCCTTCGGTCCCGCATGGGTCAATGCCACGCCGATGGTGAGCGGGCCCTTGATGTCCTTGCCGGCGTCGAAGCTGACGCTGCCTTCCAGCGCGCCCGTTTCGCTCCAGGCACTGTCGCTGGTATTGAGTATCTTGGCCGCCTTGTAACCCTTAGGTGCCTCGACCTTGAGACCCGCGGCCAGCGGGAACAGGGTGACGTAGTCGAAGTGCGCGGTGGCGGGAAAATCCGGGTAATGCAGCACCAGCGCCATGGTCGGTTCCTGGATGCCGAGACGCTGGGTGGTCGGGTCGACGATCGTGCCCGGCTCAAAGCTGACGCCCAACTGCTGCAACAGTGGCTGCAGGCCATGAATTTCGCCGGGATCCAGCATCAGCAACAGGTTGCCGCCGCGCTTGACGTAGTCGATGACGGCATTGACCTCGGCCGGCAGCAGGTCGACCTGTGGACCGGCCACCACCAGCACCGACGTGTTGTCGGGTATGGCGCCGGTGCGTGCCAGTTCCAGGGGCTGCACCTTGAAGCCGCGTTTGCGCAATTGATCGCCGAAGGTGCCGAGATCGCGATTGGCCTGGCCCAGTAAATCGCGTTCGCCGTGACCCTTGAGATACACCACCCAGCGCTGGGTGGCGCGAGCCAGCGACTGCAGGGCATTGGTCATGGCCTGCTCGGTATGTTGCTCGACGTGCTGATCGCGGCCCTGGTAACTGACTACCAGTTCGCCGTTCAGGCGGATGCCCAGATTGCGTACCTGGTCCGGTGCCCGATCGGGATTGACGAATTCGAGGTGGATGTCGTGCTTGACGCGGCGATAGCGGTCGACCAGGAACGAGATGCGATCGCGGATGGCCTTGTCTTCGGGTGTGCCCTCGCGGGCAAAGGCCGTGACCGTGATCGGATCCTTCATGGCATCGAGTACGGCGACACTTGCCGCAGACAGCGTGTGCCGCTTGGCCGCCGTCCAGTCGAAGCTGACCTCGTAGCGCGTGCTCAGGAAGGCAAGCAACCCGGCCACCGCGATCACCAGGATGGCCGTCGTATAGGACTGCAGGCGCAGCAGCCAGCGGGAGCGGGCGG
>CAYVOU010000317.1:0-3402 GCA_964453295.1 uncultured Gammaproteobacteria bacterium | reverse complement strand
GAGCGGCGCAACCTCTATGGCGAGGATGATGCACTGGTCGCCGCCAAGTTCGCGAAAGCGCTGGTCGAAGGACTGACACCGATCCTGTGCGTCGGCGAGACGCTGGCGGAGCGCGAGGCGGACGAAACGGAAGCCGTGGTGCGGCGTCAAATCGACGCAGTGATTGCCAGCCACGGCGTGAAAGCGCTGGCGGGTGCCATCGTTGCCTATGAACCGTTGTGGGCCATCGGTACCGGCCGTACCGCGACCCCGGACCAGGCGCAGGCGGTCCATGACTATATTCGTAGGCTGGTGGCGGGGCACGACCAGGCTACGGCCGACGGACTGCGGATCCTGTACGGCGGTAGCGTCAAGGCCGCCAACGCGGCGGAATTATTTGCCCGGTCGGATATCGACGGGGGACTGATCGGCGGTGCATCGCTGCACGCCGACGAATTCATGGCCATTTGCCGCGCGGCGGCTGGCCAGACAGGATGACGAGAGGACTATTTAGATGCAAATGACGATATTGCTGGTGATACAGGTGCTGCTTGCCTGCGCCATCATCGGCCTGATCCTGATCCAGCAGGGCAAAGGCGCGGCCACCGGCGCGGCCTTTGGCAGCGGTGCGTCGTCGACGGTGTTCGGCGCCCGGGGTTCGGCTTCGTTCCTGACCCGGACCACGGCCGTGCTTGCCATTTTGTTCTTCACCAACAGCTTCATGTTGTCGTACCTGTACAGCCATATGAACGCGCCGAAGAGCCTGATGGAACGTGTGACCAGCATGACGACGCCGGCACCCGCCGCCGACAAAGCCAAGTCGGGTAAAGACGAATCGGGGACTTCCGATCTGCCGCCGGGCGACAGCGGCGTGCCTGCCGATGCCGCGACGCCGCCGGCCGGTGCCGATCAGCCGGTAAAGAAAGCCGACGCCGCAACGCCGCCCACGGATATGCCGCCGACACCGCAGGAGCAACCTGAAAAGCAGCCTGCCACCAAGGACAAAGGCAGCAGCGAAAGCTCGGGGAACCCTGCACCGAAAAACTGATTTCTGGTAGTGTGATGTCATCGGGTCCGCGCCCGATTCCCCTCAGCAAGCGCGCGGTCCGAGCAGCAATATTTTGCCGACGTGGTGGAATTGGTAGACACACCATCTTGAGGGGGTGGCGGCGCAAGCCGTGTGAGTTCGAGTCTCACCGTCGGCACCATTCATTCGCGTTTTTCCAAGTTGCCAGGCCGTGAGCCGTATGTGCCGGCCGTCACCGCCATGGGGGGGCATTCCGGCTTCAGTTTTACCGTTGCTATCTGTTGAATTTTGCAACGCCGGCTCGCTGTCGCAACGTCCTGGCCGATAACCGGTCTCAATTGGACACAGCCACTGTCCGTTCCCACTGGCGAAGCGGAAAAAATGCTATCGCCGACTTTGATTTGCAGTACAATATTGCGGCGCAATGCACCGACGATCACGCGACAGACAGATTCAACCTCTTATTCAATCCGGCCAACGGCAAGATGCTTAGCGAATACCTACCGATCCTCGTATTTTTGATCGTTGGGCTGCTGATCGGCGCCGTCGCCATCGTTTTCGGATTCATCCTGGGCCGCCACCGGCCCGACATGGAAAAGAATTCTCCCTACGAATGCGGCTTCGAGGCCTTCGAGGACGCGCGCATGAAGTTCGACGTGCGCTATTACCTGGTCGCGATCCTGTTCATCCTGTTCGATCTCGAAATCGCCTTCCTTTTTCCCTGGGCCGTGGCGCTGCGCGAAGTCGGCGTTACCGGCTTCGTCGCAATGATGATCTTCCTCGCCATTCTTGTTGTCGGCTTTATATATGAATGGAAGAAGGGGGCCCTGGAATGGGAGTGATCCAAGCGGCGCGTCCGCGTATCGCCTGTGGCCCGCATCGCCTGCGAAGCACTTGGGCGGGAGTTGAACAATGAGTATTGAAGGGCTGCTGGAAAAAGGCATGGTCACCACCACCATCGACTCGGTGGTGAATTGGGCGCGCACCGGCTCGCTTTGGCCAATGACCTTCGGGTTGGCCTGCTGTGCCGTTGAGATGATGCATGCCGGCGCCTCGCGCTACGACCTGGATCGTTTCGGCATCGTTTTTCGCCCCAGTCCGCGCCAGTCCGACGTGATGATCGTCGCCGGCACGCTCGTCAACAAGATGGCGCCGGCGCTGCGCAAGGTCTACGACCAGATGTCCGAACCCCGCTGGGTGATCTCCATGGGGTCCTGCGCCAATGGCGGCGGCTATTACCACTACTCCTATGCCGTCGTGCGCGGCTGCGATCGTGTCGTGCCCGTCGATGTCTACGTGCCGGGGTGTCCGCCGACGGCCGAAGCGCTGCTTTTCGGCATCGTGCAGTTGCAGAAAAAAATTCACCGCACCAGCACTATTGCCCGCTGATTGTCACCAAATGTCACTGACCGCCGAAGAAATGCAGTCGCGCCTTGAGACGATCCTGGGGGACAGGGTTCTGAAGGCGGTCGTCGCCACGGGCCAGCTCACGATCGAGATTGCCCGCGACAGGCTGCTGGAGGTCTGCACCATCCTGCGTGACGATCCGGCGCTGGCGTTCGAACAGCTCTCCGACCTCTGCGGTGTCGACTATCTTGCCTACGGCAGCAGCGACTGGGAAACCAACGACGCCTCGGCCGCCGGATTCAGCCGCGGTGTGGAGGCCGGTTCCGGAACCCACGCCACAGGCGGACGGCCGCGATTCGCGGTGGTCTACCACCTGCTTTCGATCAAGCACAATCTGCGCCTGCGCCTGCGCACTTTTGCCGAGAACGATCCGCCCGCCGTCGAATCGGTGGCGGAGATTTGGGCATCCGCCAATTGGTATGAGCGTGAAGCCTTCGATCTCTTTGGCATTCTCTTCGAGGGACATCCTGACCTGCGCCGGATCCTGACCGACTACGGTTTCATCGGCCATCCCTTCCGCAAGGATTTCCCGCTGGAGGGCAATGTCGAAGTGCGGTACGACCCCGACAAGGGCCGGGTGGTGTACCAGCCGGTCACCATTGAGAACCGCGTGCTCGTGCCGCGGGTGATACGCCGCGACGAGCGCTTCGACGAGGCGCGCAAGAAGAGTGCGCCACCATCGGGCGAGGTGCCGCATGCCTGAGATACGCAACATGACGCTGAATTTCGGGCCGCAGCATCCGGCGGCCCACGGCGTGCTGCGTCTGGTGCTGGAAATGGACGGCGAGGTAATCGAACGCGCCGATCCGCACGTTGGACTGCTGCACCGGGGAACCGAGAAGCTGGCCGAAAGCAAGCCGTACAACCAGAGCATCGGCTACATGGATCGTCTCGACTACGTGTCGATGATGTGCAACGAGCACGGCTATGTGCTGGCCATGGAGAAACTGCTCGGTATCGAAGCGCCGGTGCGTGCCCAGTACATCCGC
>CAYVOU010000316.1:0-3406 GCA_964453295.1 uncultured Gammaproteobacteria bacterium | reverse complement strand
GCGGGATGAAACCACCACACCCCGGAAACACAGCTTGCGCGCGGAACTGCGGCATGCCGGCATCGATGCGGAAGTCAGCGGACGCCCCAAGCATATCTACAGCATCTGGAAAAAGATGCGCCTCAAGGGCTCCGACATCGAGGGCATCTTCGACGTGCACGGCTTTCGCATCCTTGTGAAGGAAATCGCCGACTGCTATGCCGCGCTCGGACTGGTGCATACGCGATGGGCGCCGATCGCCGCGGAGTTCGACGACTACATCGCCAAGCCCAAGGCCAACCTGTACCGCTCGCTGCACACTGCCGTGATCGGTCCGCAGGGACGCACGATGGAAGTCCAGATCCGCACACGGGCCATGCATCACCATGCCGATCTCGGCGTCGCCGCGCACTGGCGCTACAAGGAAGGCCTGCAACAGCGCCTCGACTGGTCCCGCCGCTTCCTGGAAGGCACCGAGCACGCGAGCGGCGGCCACGACCTGATTGAGCGCTTTCGGCACGTCGCTTTCCACGATCGGATCTACGTGCTGACACCGCAGGGTCGCATCATTGATCTCCCCGTCGGCGCCACCGCCCTGGATTTCGCCTATGCCGTGCATACCGACGTCGGGCATCGATGCCGCGGTGCCAAGGTCGACGGCGCCATCGTGCCGCTGACACAGGGACTCGCCAGCGGCCAGCAGGTGGAGATCCTGACGGCGCGCATCGGTGCTCCCAGCCGCGACTGGCTCAATCTCCGCCGCGGCTACCTGAAAACCGATTCGGCGCGCGCCAAGATACGACGCTGGTTCAAGGAACAGGACCGGGAACAACACATCGCCCAAGGCCGCGTCGTGCTCGAACGCGAGCGCCGCCGCATGGGCCTCACCGACGACGTCAATCTCACCGTATTGGCCAAGCGCTTCGGGCTTAAACAACCGGAAGATCTGCTGGCGACGCTGGGCAGCGGCAACATGACCGTGGTGCAACTCGACCAGGCGCTGGCGCCGATGCCCGCCCCGGTGCTGCCCACGGAGCCGGCGCCGGCCAGTGCCGCACCACCGGCCCAGGCCCAGGCCATGCTCGTGCAGGGCATCAGTAATCTGCTGACCCGGGTCGCACACTGCTGCAGGCCGGTGCCGGGCGAACCCATCATCGGTTACATCACCCAAAGCCAGGGCGTCACCATACACCGGCGCGGCTGTCCCAACGTCGCCAGGCTGGGGGCATCGCGACCGCAACGGATCATGGAAGTGGCCTGGGGCGACGGCGGTCAGAGTTCGCCCGTTCAGATCGAACTCGTCGCCGATGATCGACGCGGACTGCTGCGGGATGTCTCGGAAACCCTCAGCAGCGAAAAGACCGACATCCAGGCCGTCAACACTGCCAGCAATGCCCAGACCGGTACGGCGGTCATGACCTTTCAGGTGCTCATCCTCGACATCGCGCAACTGCAGCGGGTGCTGAACCGGCTATCGCGCATCCGCGGCGTACGCCAGCTACGCCGCCTTTAAACCGTCCGGTTCCAACCCGCAAGACGCCGGAACCGTCGTCCGGCGGTGACAATCCTGTGGCGGCGCGCGTTCCCTGTGGCGTCAAAAATGCCACTGCGGCGGCGATTAGGAGGATCTTTTGTGATGGCCTTCAAAATAATCCCACCTCCAAGGCGTCATCATGGAACGGCACGTTTGCTGCATTAAACCCGTTACGGTAACGAGGACAGGCCGCGCGAGGGGCGCAGCGCCTCAAGAACGCCCGGTTCAGGCCGCTATGAGCTGTACTGAACCGACGAATTCCCAAGAGAAAGCACTATGAAAAATCGGCTGACCCATTCACTGCTGATCGCCGCCGGCGCGCTGGCTTACCACGGCAATGCCTGTGCCTTAAACCTGGGTGACCTCGCCGTGCATTCCTCGCTGAATCAGCCTTTGCGCGCGGACCTGGTCCTGCTGCAGGCCAATCCCGCCGATGCCAGCCGCGTGCGGGTCGCGATCCGACCGGCCGGCGCGGTCGAGCCCGGCTCGCCCGCCGCGCTTTTCGTCGAACGCTTTCGTCCCAGCATCATGATCAACCCAGCCGGCCAGCTCACCGTGGAGATTACCAGTCCCGCAGCGATACGCGAGCCGATCCTGAATTTCGTCGTCGACGTGCGCATGCCGGGCGGAACCGCAAGCCGCGAGTTCAGCGTGCTGCTGGATCCGCCGGGCTACGTCGCCGCGGCCACGGCCCGGCAAAACGCCCCGGCCCACCTGGCCGCCCACGTTCAGCATGGCCCGCAGGGTGCCGTCTACGGACCGGTCCAACCGAACGAAACCCTTTGGCGCATCGCCAGCCGAGTACGTCCTGACAAATCGATCAGCGTCGGCCGCATGGTGGAAGCCCTTTACGACGCCAATCCGCAGGCATTCATCAAGGGCGACCGAAATCGCCTCAAAGCCTGGGCGACGCTGACCATCCCCGGCCGGGACGCGATACTGGCCGGACGTACCCGTCCCGCGACCGAACCGGTGAAGGCGGTGCAGCCGGCGGCGGCGCCAGTTACATCCGCGGCAAAGACCGCGGCGCTCAAGGATGAACTCAACAAGGTCAACACTCGCATCGCCGCCGCCGACCAGCAAACGCAACAGCTCAAGGCGAAGCTGCAATCGCTGAAGGACGACGTTGCCGATCTCGAAGCACGGTCGACGAAGCGCGATGCGCAGATCGCGGCCCTGCTCGCCAAGGTGTCCGCGCAAAGCGCCGGCACCGGCAAGACGACCCAGACCGCGCCCGTACACGGCCAACAAACCGCAGCGGCGCCGGTCCACACCAACGCGCAACCGCCGGCGGCGTCCCAACCGCCAGCAGTCGTTCCCGCACCTGTTGCCAAGGCCGCCACCGGCGGCAACGCTCTGGCGGGTTTGAAGTCGATGCTGCCGGCGGTCGGCGCGACCACTCTGGCCATCACCCTGTCGGGCGCGCTGCTGCTGGCGGCGCTGGCCTTTGCTGCCTGGCGCTGGCGGCGCCGCTCCGACGATCACCATGGATGGCGCAGCCGCAAAGCACGCGATGCCGAACTGCTCTCGTCGGTCTCACAGAAAGCGAACGAGCGCCTGCAGCTGGAAGAGGACATCAGTTCGATCATCCCGATGCAGCAGAAGTCCGACACCGACGTCACCAGCATGCCGGCGCCGACCGAAGAGGAACTTCGCCATCAAAACATCGAGCGCGTGATGCAGGAGGCGGACCTGCATCTTGCCTACGGTCATTACGACAAGGCCGGGGAGGTCCTGAAAGCGGCGCTGGAAACCGATGGCGACAGTCTTGAACTGCAGTTCAAGCTGGCGGAAACCCATCTGCACGCCGGCGACGAAGCGGCCTTCCTCAAGGTAGCGGCGGCTCTGCATGACAATCCGCAGGCGCGTGCCAGCCGGCAATGGCCGTCGCTG
>CAYVOU010000315.1:2266-3407 GCA_964453295.1 uncultured Gammaproteobacteria bacterium | reverse complement strand
TAAAAGCGTGCGAGAATCCGCGCACAGCGGTGCCAATGCTGCTGAGTTTTGACAAGAAGTTGAAAGAGGGAGGACTCAACCCTGGCACCAGCGCGGACCTCACGGTCGCCACACTGGCTGCTTTTCGATTGGAAGCCCTTCTAAATCTAGAGTAAGGTCGCTCAGCGCTGCTGGTGCGGACAATAATCCGACGGCTCCCTACCGTCGCAAAATCTAAGGGTGACAGCGATGTCGATATTTAAAGCACTGGTTGGACAACAACCAACATCTACGGGCGTTTCTACAGGAGGAAAAACCATGGCAGTGATTGATCGAGTACTGGTAGGCGAATCCCTGGTCGGCGATGGCAACGAAATTGCGCACATCGACCTGATCATGGGTCCTCGCGGCAGCGCCGCGGAAGTGGCGTTCTGCAATGCCATCACCAACAATAAGGACGGCTTCAGCACCCTGCTTGCCGTCGTCTCCCCCAACCTGGCTTGCAAGCCCAGCACCATCCTCTTCAACAAGGTCACCATCAAGGGCGCCAAGCAGGCGACCCAGATGTTCGGACCGGCGCAGCGCGGTGTGGCCATGGCCGTCACCGAGTGCGTGGAAGACGGCACCATCCCGGCGAACGAAGCTGACGACGTGTTCATCTGCGTCGGCGTGTTCATTCACTGGATGGCCGAAGACGACAAGAAGATCCAGGACTTCAACTACGAAGCCGTCAAGGAGTCGATCAAGCGTGCAGTGAAGCGCGAGCCCAAGGCTTCGGAAGTCATCGCCAAGAAGGCGACTGCCCATCCGTTCGCGTCGCACGTCTAAGTACAGCGACAACAATAAGAATCAAACAACAATAAAAATCGGGTTCGAGGTCGAACCCCGACTACTCACTGCCCCGGCTTGTCCGGGGCAGTTTTTTTATGGGGACGGTGATTGTTTCCGGAACCGCGAAGCGCGCCTGGGCAGTGCGGCCACGATGACATGAGCAAGAGGGTTCGTCGCGACCGGCTGCGTTACGTGGCGCTAGCTTCGCGTTTCCAGGTCGGCGATATCGTTTCGTGCCAGGCGGCCGTCATGGAGGATGCTGGCGATCAGCGCACCGGCGGCGCCGCTTGCGGCACGCGCGTGCAGATCGTCGAGATCGCGAACGCCGCCC
>CAYVOU010000315.1:0-2256 GCA_964453295.1 uncultured Gammaproteobacteria bacterium | reverse complement strand
ACGTGGTGTTGGCCTTGAGCTTGGTCGAGCTGTCGATCAGGTTCGTCGCGAACGCCGCCCGCGGCGTACCATTCGTGTTCGGGATATTGCCGGTGCCTGCGCTCGAGGCGCTCGCGGCCCGGGCCGGTGCCGGCCCCGATGCGGTCCAGTTCCATCAGGATCATTCGCCGAGGCCAGAGGTCGCGCCGGACTTCGAGTTCTGCCGGCCCGCGCAAGCCGCGTTGATCGTAATCGAGCGACAGGACGATATCGCCGGCGTGTGGATTCGAGAATGCCATCAGGGCATCGATGCCCGGCAGGGATTCACTGCCGACCACGACGGTGACGTTGGCGGCGCGGTTCGCCCATTGCGGCGCCGTCGCGTCCCAGCCGGCATCCAGCCAGAAGTCGATGCCGGGATGGCCTACGGCAAGTTGCGAGACCCGTTCGACATTGTCACCATGGCCCGTAATCGCATCGATGTCGGCGACGTACACTGTCCTGAAGGAATGCAGTTCCAGCAGTGACCCCAGCACGCGCTCGGGTTCGCTGCCTGCGCAAAGCGCGCAGTGGAGCGGCTGGTATTGATCGCGGCGGCCGCGCCAGGCGCGCACGACCTCGCCGGCCTTGATGTCGAGTACGGGAATGATTTGCATGGCGGGTGGCGAGAAAAGGAAGGATGCAGCGGCGGTGACGCGCCTGTTTGTCTGCGAGTTTATCACGGGCGGCGGTTGTCTCGGTGCGCCGCTGCCGGCCGCGCTGGCGGCCGAGGGCGCGATGATGCGCGACGCCGTGTTGCGCGACCTTCTCGATCTCGGCCGCCATGAGCTCACGATCACCTGCGACGCCAGACTGCCCGGGCCGGCGCTGCCCGTGACCATGGTGCGCCTTGACGGCGATCCCTGGGAAGCCTGGCGCCTTGCCCTGGATGCCTGCGAACAGGCGTTGATCATTGCGCCGGAAAGCGACGGCATACTGGAACGGTTCAACGCTCTGGTACTGGCACGCGGCAGGCGGCTGCTGGGTTGCGACCCATCGGCCGTCGGCGTCACCGCCAGCAAGTTGGCAACGGCCCGCCGTCTCGCGGCGCAGGGCGTCACTGTCGCCGCCACGGCCCAGGCAGACGCGGCGTGGCCCGATGGCGCCCATGGCTGGGTCGTCAAGCCGGACGACGGCGCTGGCAGCGAGGACACGTTCTTCGTCGCCGCGCCGGCTGGCGCCGCGCATCGGCATGCGCCCGGGTCGGCACGGCGCGAGGTGGTGCAGCCGTATTTGCCGGGGACGCCGATCAGCCTGTCGGTCGTCTACGGCAGGGACTCGGTGGTCCTGCTGGGTATCAATGCGCAGGTCGTCGAACGTGATGGCGATCGGCTCCGACAGACCGGTGTTGTCGTCAACGGCTGCGTCGACAGGCGGGAAAGAATGCGGGCCGTCGCCGAAGCGGTGGGACGGGCCGTGCCGGGATTGCGTGGTTACGTCGGGATCGACTTGATCGATACTGTCGCCGGGGCGGTGGTCATTGAAATCAATCCGCGGCTTACCACGGCGTATGTCGGATTGCGAGAATCCTTAAGCCGCAATCCGGCGGCGCTGATGCTGGAGGCATTCGGCGACGAGCCCATTACGCCACCCGACCTGGAACCGGCGAAAGCCGTGCGCGTGGACATGAAATAGCAATATGGCGACGGGTAAAAACAGATACGACGCGCGGCCGGTGATTGGCTGGGATATCGGCGGCGCGCACACCAAGATTGCCAGGCTCGACGGGCGCGGCCGCGTCCTGGACGTGGCGCAGTATCCGTGCGCGCTGTGGCGCGGCCTCGATCGGCTCGACACGTTGCTCGTGCAACTCGATGCGGATCTGGATTTTCGTCAACATCGGCATGCTCTGACCATGACCGGCGAGCTTGCCGACATCTTCCGCGACCGCCGCGACGGTGTGCGCAAGCTGTTGCGGTGTGTCGGCAAGCGCGTCGCGCCATCGGCCGTGCGTGTCTATGCCTTGGACGGGCGCCTGCGCGGCGTCACCTGGGCCCTGGAAAATCCCGATCGGGTGGCTTCCGCCAACTGGCATGCGACGGCAACCTGGGTCGGGCGCCGCCTGGAGAATGCCGTGTTGCTGGACGTAGGCAGCACCACCACCGATTTGATCCCGATACGCGGCGGCAAAGCGGCCGTGCGGGGGAACACGGATGCGCAACGGCTGCAATCCGGCGAACTGCTCTACAGCGGCGTGATCCGTACGCCGGTGATGGCGGTCGTCGACAGCGTCCCCTT
>CAYVOU010000314.1:0-3442 GCA_964453295.1 uncultured Gammaproteobacteria bacterium | reverse complement strand
CTGGGACTGGCGACATTGATCCACGCTTTGTAGCGCAGTCCGAATGTCCCGGACCTGAGCTCGAAGATTTCCTGCACGACCGTCCCGTCGGCGTTGGAACGCCATTCGACGACATCGCCGGCCGGCTTGTAAGGCTCGTGCACCGGTATCAGCGGTGTAAATGAGGCAGGGATGAGATTATCCAATGCAGACATTCTCGATACCGCAATATTATTATCGGTGTTATTAGACCATAACGACGGTGCGGGCGATGTCAAAGTATGTAGTCGAAATCTTGCGACCGCCGTCACGCTAACATAGCAGCTTAAGGTTGACATTGCGCGGCATTCGCGGTTCAAGGCCGCGGTGAATGCAAGGACTGACCCGGTGTCGACCGCCATTGCGCCCGGCGCATGGTGATATTATTCCGCACGGACAGCAAGGAGCCGTTTCATGCTGGTGATACTGGCGGGCATCGCAATTTGCGGCGTTGCGGCGCAATGGCTGGCTTGGCGTTGCAAGCTTCCGGCGATCCTGTTCCTGCTCGTGCTTGGCATCCTTGCCGGACCGGTGACGGGCGTGATCCGCCCCGACCGCATTTTTGGCGAGACGCTGTTCCCGTTCGTGTCGCTGTCCGTCGCGATCATCCTGTTCGAAGGCAGCCTCGGGCTGCGTTTCTCCGATCTGCGGGGCATCGGGTCCACCGTGCGGAACATGATTACCGTCGGTGCCACGATCACCTTCCTGCTGGTCGCCGCGTTTGCATATCTGTTCCTGGCGGTTTCCTGGCAGATAGCGCTGCTCATCGGCGCCATCTGTTCCGTGACCGGTCCGACGGTCGTCGTGCCGATGCTGCGTGCAATACGCCCCAAGTCGAGTATAGGGAACATCCTGCGATGGGAAGGCATCATCGTCGACCCGCTCGGGGCGATGCTTGCCGTGCTGATCCTGGAGTTAATCATTACCGGACGCCACGAGGTGATCTGGGTAGGTATGGCAAAGCTGCTTGGCGCCGGTGTCGGCACCGGCACCGCCGGCGCCCTGATCCTGGGCCTGGTGATTCAGCGCCACTGGGTGCCCTGGTACCTGCGCAGCGTGGTGGCGCTGGCGATGGTGCTGGCGATTTTCGTCGGCGCCGACCTGCTTGTGCACGAGGCGGGGTTGCTGGCGGTCACGGTCATGGGCATGGGCCTGGCCAACATGAAGAACGTCGATATCGAGGACATCCTGGACTTCAAGGAGAGCCTGTCGCTGCTTCTGGTGTCGGTATTGTTCATCGTGCTGGCCGCACGGCTCGATTTCTCGGCCTTCCATCGCCTGCGGTGGGATCTGGGCCTGTTTCTTCTGGCGATCCTGTTCGTTGTCCGCCCGCTCGCCGTCTTCGCCGGCAGCATCGGTTCCGATCTGAGCATCAAGGACAAGCTGCTCATGTCGTGGGTGGCGCCGCGCGGGATCGTTGCCGCGTCCGTGGCCTCGCTGTTCGCGCTGCAGCTGGAAGCGGTCCATGGGCATGGTGCCGAGGTGCTCGTGCCTGTGGTGTTCAGCGTCATCATCGCGACCGTGACGCTGCAGAGCGCCACCGCGCGCTGGCTGGCGTTGAAACTCGGGCTTTCTGAACGTGAGCCACGTGGCATCATCATTCTCGGCGCCGAAGCCGGCAATCTCGCCCTAGGGCAGGCGCTGCAGAAATGCGGCTATTCGGTGCTGTTCGCGGACACCGACTGGGCGAAGCTGCGCCGCGCCCGCATGGACAGCTTCGATACCTATTACGGGCGTATCGTGTCCGAGCACGCCGACAGTCGCCTGGACCTGGTGGGCGTCGGCTATCTGCTGGCGATGTCTCCGAGCCAGGACCAGAACACCCTCGCCTGTTTGCGCTACCGTTCAGAACTCGGCGCGGACGGGGTCTATGCCATCAAGACGGGCGAGGAAAAGGAAAACGCCAAGCACGTGCCGACTGGCAGTCTGCGGGTGCAGAAGCTGTTCGGCACCGAGGTCACGCTCGATCGCTGGAACGAACTTTTTGCCGAAGGCGCCGAGGTCCGCACCACGCGGCTGACCGAGAATTTCACCTTCGAAAAGTACGGGGATCAGATGCCCGGCGAATTCATTCTGCTCATCGCCATCGATCCGCAAGGCCGCCTGCATCCCTACACCGTGAGCGACCGGCCGGCGCCGAAAGCGGACTGGCAGGTGATGACGCTGGTTCCCAGGCCGACCCTGGAGGCCGAACTGGAGTTCGAACAGGCTGAAAAACAGAAAGCCGCCAACCTTGCCGTCGCGCCCGCCGCCGACGATTCCGATGCGCCATCGGACGAGAACCCCACGCAACGGCCGGCGTGAGCCTCAAGCCGGGACGCCGCTGGGATACGATTTTCGTGCAGGTGCCGGAAGATTTTTCCTTAATCGGGGTTGCGCTTTGCCATCATGCCCTGATCGACACCCGTTTCCGGCCGGTGCACGGAATTGCGGTGTTCGTAGCCCGGCCGTTCGACAAATCTATCAGGGAAAACCCGACAGAACCTGCGCGGACGCGGCGCTATGATATCCCCATGGGGCCGTCGTCCGAGGCGCGCTTCGTCGAGTCGATCGGTATACCCGGCTGGTGCGGCGCACAAGCGGTGAGATGCCGTCGACTGAAGTGTCTCAAGACTACGTCTATGATTAGCCTGTGGCGTTGTACATGGAGACCAGTTGTGAGTCCAGGACGACGGATTTGGGTGCGCGGCGATCCCGCCCGACCACGGTCGGTTGAGCGTCCCGTGGCGCCAATTCGACCTCGCGTCGCGAACGGGGCGGCGATACCATGAACGCGAACCGGACGACAGTGCTGGTGGTCGAAGACAGTCCGGATCAAGCTGAACTGCTGCGCTACCAGCTTGAGCACGCCGGTTTCAGCGTGACCGTGGCGCGGAATGGCGCCGAAGGCCTGGCATCGGCATCGCAACTCCACCCTGACGCCGTGGTAACCGACATCAAAATGCCGGTCATGGATGGTTATGCCCTGTGCCGGGCGATCCGCCAGGATGATCGGCTGAAGCGGACGCCGGTAATCATCGTTACCGTATTGTCGGATCCCATGGATGTCGTCGAAGCCGTCAATGCCGGGGCGGACGCGTACGTCAGCAAGCCCTACGATGTCCCCGCGCTGGTCGACCGCATCGAATCCCTGATAGCGTTTCCAACTCCGCCGCCACCGCGCCGGGAGCGCCGCAAGGTCGCCCTGCACCTTGAAGGCAAGACCTACATGGTCGATTCGCACGGACCGAGGATACTGAACCTTCTGGTATCCGCGTATAAGAGCGCGACGATCCAGAACCGCGATCTCGGGACGGCGCGACACGCCCTGGAAGAGCTCAATCAGCACCTGGAGCAATTGGTTGCGGATAAAACCGCCGCCCTTCGCGACAGCGAGTCGCAGTTGACCAATGCCCTCAAGGTGGGGCGAATGGCGCACTGGCAA
>CAYVOU010000313.1:0-3455 GCA_964453295.1 uncultured Gammaproteobacteria bacterium | reverse complement strand
CAGCACACCCGCGAACAGGTAGTAACCGAGCATGAACACCACGACGGCCACGAAGGAGCCGGTGATCGTGTACTGCTTGCTCAGGATCCTGTCGATCTGATCCGGAATGCTCTTGAACAGCTTCTTGCCGAGATAAATGGCGGCGCCGACGCCGATGCCGGCCGGACCGAACACTGCGCTGGCAACGGGGAAGGTGTCGGAAAGCCGCGGCGTGACCGTGGCTATCTGATCGTAGTCGCGCTTGGCCAGGCCGGTGCGTCCCGTAATTTCGATGAGCACGCTCGGACTGTCCAGGGTGAGATCGTTGGTGTAGGCGTTGCCGCCGTCCAGTTCGAAGGTGCCGGTGATCTTGTCGAATTCCGTGCCCTTTTTGAAAATGTCGTTGAAGTCCAGCATCAGGCGGCGCGGCAGGGCCTGCATGCTGAGCAGCCCGAACAGCCGTCCGGCAGTGGGATCGATGTCGAGGAAGCGGCCGTCCTTGACGGTCATGTCCATCGAACCATCCAGTTTTTCCAGCGTGAAGTCTGCCGGCGTGCCGCCCCAGGAAGCGCGGATGTTGAGTGCCGTCTTGCCACCTTCGATGCTGTTGACCTCATAGCCGAACTGGCCGAGCAGCTTGGCCAGCTTGGGCGCAACCACCCGGATCTTGAACTGAGATGTGTGAATCTTGTCGATGAAGCGCCAATCGCCGGTGGCGTCGATCTTCGCCGCGGGCGAGTCGAAGGCCAGGCTCTCCAGCCGCAGACCCTGCTTGGTGGGATGGGTTGTCAGGTCGACGCGACCGAAGTCGATACCTTCGAACTTGAGCTGGTCGCAATGTGCTTTGACGGGTGGCACGCGGCGGGGATCGAGGTCGATGTTGTGCTCGTTCTCGACCGTGCGCGGCGGCACGCGCAGGTGTTTCAGGTTGATCACGGTCGGCGAATCGCGGAAAGCGTAGGGCACGTTGACCTGGCCCGCGATCTGATCGCCGGCGATTTGGAACTGCCAGTTGGTGGCGGTGCTTTTCCCGTTCAGCGTGATGTTGTCGAACCACCGTCCCAGCATTTCGACGTGCGCCGCGGTCACATCGATACCGACCGGCAGCACCGGTGCGCTGGAGGCGACGGCGGGCGCGACGTCGACGTTCTGTTTGAGAAAATCGCCCCATGCCGTGATCGAGAGTCTGTCGACGTTCCCGTCCACTTTCACGCCGGTCGCGCCCGCGGTGCCCGCGGGCGGAACGTTGCCGGGTCCAAGATGGATGATCGCCTGCCGCAAAGTCGCGGTGGTATCGCCGCCGCCGGTAAGGACGAGGCGGCCTTTCACCGCGCCGCCGTAGCCGAAACGGATATCGCTTCCGGCCGGGTCATCAAGCCGGGCGACGACGTTCAGCGGCCGGGTTTCTTCGGCTGCCTTGCCCAGCGGTTGGGGGAGGTCAAGGGCGAGACCCTGCAGGCTCGACGTCACGGCGACCTGCAGCGCCTTGACCTTGCCCTGCTGGCGGCGCAGGTCGACGTTCACCTGCCAGTCGGTCTGACCGCTCATGCGCTGCTGAAGCTGCCAGCCGTCCAGCCAGGCAGCCACCGCCGGCGTCAGGGCATGCAGGCGGTCGATCAGAAAGTCGGCGCCGGCATGCCCGCGCATCGCCAGGGTTGAATCGATCCGATCCGCCTCCACGGCGCCTTTCGCGTCGATCTTCACCGGATGACTTGCGTAGTTGGCGGTCAGGCCGGTGGCATCGAAGGTCTGACGGTTGAAGTTGAGCTTGCCATGGATGTCGTTGAGCTCGAATTTGAGCGGCGCAATCGCCAGGGCCGCGCCGTCCACCGACAGCGTGCCCTGGTATTGCGTCTCGGCCTCGGGATGCAGCGGCACGGTCAACTTCATGTCGAGTTGCGCTTTGCCCTTTCCGGAGAAGTTTTGCAGCAGGGAGCTGAGGGAGCTGTGGAGCGGGCTTTTCGCGGCGTAGTCGCGCGCGGCGTCGACGCCGGCCTCGGCGTGGCCGGCGACCTCGACGATGTGGTTGATGGCGCCGAGGTCAGCGATGGTCGCATGAACCCCCGTCAGCGAGGCACCAAGCGATTTCGCCGATTCGGCATCGACAAAAAGCTGGCGCCCCTGGAAGCGCACCTGGGCGTCGATGTCGTTCATGCGCGGCCAGTGCGGCGAAAACTGCAGGTCTGCGTCGGCGATGTCGAATTGGGCCTCGAAAGTGCCGTCGTGCTGGTCGTAAGGAAAGTGATCGAGTGGTCCGCGCAGCAAGGCCGCGCCCGATACGACCCGACCCTGATGCAGTCCCTGTTCCATCCAGTCTCGGAGCTTGGGATGCGGCCACCCGGTTGGCAGGGATTTCATGATCTGCGCGATGTCTGCCTGGCCCATCCTGGCGCGCAGGTTGAGATTTGGTGACTGCCCGGCCTGCCAGTCGATCGTGCCGTCGGTCTGAACCGGCAGTCCCGCCACATTGAGATTCAAGTCGCGGGATTCAATCCGCCAGCCCGTGTCCTGACGCTGCCAGGACACCGTTCCCTTCACCTGTTTCAGCTGCAGCGGCCGGCTCGGATCTTCCGGCAGTTTAAGCTGGATGTCGGGAGTATCCAGAGCCAGCGTGCCGGCGCTGGCATCGGCGTCAAGCTGGCCTGACACACCGTCGACGCCGGCAATACGCTTGTCGGACTCGATGCTTAACGCATGCACGCGGGTCTGCACGAAAAAGCGTTGGCCTGCGGCTTTCTCAGGGAAATATCCCATGCGTAAATCCCGCAGTTCGCCGCGCGGCTTGGTCCGCATCAGTGTTTCCCGCAGGTTGTCCGGTATGGACTGGATTTCGTTGAGGACGGGGGCGACGTCCTGGAGGCGCAGGAAGCTGATGTTGGCCACGACGTTGTGCGCGGACTGGCCGTCCGGTTGGACCAGCGCCAGGTCGACGGAAGTATCGGGCCAGTTGCCATTGGGCGTGGCGATGTTCAGATGGTTCGCTGAAAGGTACCAGCTCTGTGGCGTGTCGCGGCGGGCGGCGATGTCGCCGCGCGCACGCTGCAAGTGGATCCGCCGTGTGTGGGTGCCGATGTCGATCCCATTGGCATCGACGTGCCCGTTCACTTCCATCAGGCGGGCGTTGTGCCAGTCCGTCCAGACCTTGAAGTCCAGCGTGCCGCCGACGATTTCCAGGCCCAGCCAGCCGCTGTACTCGAGCAGTGCCGACGGTTTGATGCCTTCGCCTTCCAGGTACAGCTGGCCGGACCACAGCGGTGTCAGCAGGTCCCCCTTGGCATCGAGAATGAAACGGAATCGCGAGTGCGCGGCATCCGGCAGTTGCGCCGTGCCCTCGAGTTGATGGCGGTCGCCGTCGCTGCGGATCGATAGCCTGACCTTGGAAAACACCAGTGGCTTGAAAAGCGAGCGCCGATCGCGCCAGGTGATGGAGGCGGACTCGATGGTCAGTTGCCGTTGCCGCTGCAGCCAGTAGGCCA
>CAYVOU010000312.1:0-3455 GCA_964453295.1 uncultured Gammaproteobacteria bacterium | reverse complement strand
GTCCGCGCCTTCCAGTTCTGCGGCCAGCACCTTGACGCCGTCGATGTCGACGGCACGCGCGGCAATGTCGCCACTGCTGCCTGCCGCCATTTTCGCCTTCAGCGCCTGCATGTCCTTATCCTGCTGCCGCCCCTTCTCCAGCATCTGCTCGACCCGTTCGAGCACGTTGTCGCGATTGGCTTTCAGCCGTTCGGCAATGCCTCGCAGGCGGTTCTCCGTGTCCGCGATCCAGGCGTAGGCGGCCTCGCCGGTCAACGCCTCGATGCGGCGCACGCCGGCGGCCACGCCGCTTTCCGCGACAATCTTGAACAGGCCGATGTCGCCGGTACGGCTGGCGTGCGTGCCACCGCACAGCTCCACCGAAAACTCACCCATGGCGAGCACCCGGACCTCGTCGTCGTATTTTTCGCCGAACAGGGCCATGGCGCCGCTTTCGATGGCCTTCTGGATGGGCATGAGGCGGGTCGTGATTTCGTTGTTGGCACGGACCTCGGCGTTTACCAGCTTCTCGATGGCGACGAGCTGTTCCGGTCGCACCGGCTCATTATGGGAAAAATCGAAGCGCAGGCGCTCCGGTGACACCAGCGAGCCTTTCTGGGTCACGTGCTCGCCCAGGACCTTGCGCAGGGCCGCGTGCAGCAGGTGGGTGGCGGAATGGTTCAGCCGGGTTGGCTGGCGCAGCGTGTCGTCGACGGTAGCCTCGACGCGCTCGCCGGTACCGAGGCGTCCGAGCTTCAGGGTGCCGAAATGCAGATGCACGCCGCCCTGCTTGCGCGTGTCCAGGACCTCGAACACCGCATCGCCGCCACGCAACCGCCCGCGATCGCCCACCTGGCCGCCGGACTCCGCGTAGAAAGGGCTGTGATCGAGCACGATTGCCGCCTTGTCGCCGGCCGCGAGGGCGGTTACCGGCTTGCCGTCGACGAAGATCGCCTTGATTTCCGCCTTGTCTGTCAGCCCTTCGTAGCCGCTGAAATGGAACCCGGCGGCGTAAGGCGCCAGCAGGTCGGCGGCAATCTCGGTGCCGGTGCCTGCCACGCTGAACTGGCTGGCGGCCCTGGCCCGCTCCCGCTGCGCCTCCATTTCCTTTTCGAACCCCGCCAGATCGACGGACAGGCCGTGTTCCCGGGCGAAATCCGCGGTCAGGTCGACCGGAAAGCCGTAAGTGTCATAGAGCGTGAACAGGTCGCGCCCGGGGATCACCTTGCCTTCGAGCCGCGCCATGGACTGTTCCAACAGCTTCATGCCCTGGTCCAAGGTCTCGGCAAACCGCTCCTCCTCATCGCGTATGACGCGGGCGACGCGATCGGCCGCCTGGCGAAGCTCGGGATAGGCCTCCCCCATGTCGCGGTCCAGCACCGGCACCAGGGTATAAAAGAACGGATCGTTGAGGCCGAGTTTATGGCCGTGCCGCAGCGCGCGGCGAATGATCCTCCGCAGCACGTAACCGCGACCTTCATTCGACGGCAGAACGCCATCGGTGACCAGGAATGCCGCCGAGCGGATATGGTCGGCAATGACCTGCATGGAGTTGCGGTTGGCATCGGCCCCGGCCAGCTTGCGCACGGCGGCGATAAGGTTGCGGAAGAGGTCGATGTCGTAGTTGCTGTGCACGCCTTGCACGACGGCCGCCAGCCGCTCCAGCCCCATGCCGGTATCGACTGAAGGGTGCGGGATCGGATTCAGCGTGCCGGCGGCGTCGCGATCGTATTGGGTGAACACCAGGTTCCAGATCTCGACGTAGCGATCGCCGTCGGCATCGGGACTGCCCGGCGGCCCGCCGGGAATATGCTCGCCGTGATCGTAGAAGATCTCCGAACACGGCCCGCAGGGGCCTGTGTCGCCCATGGTCCAAAAGTTGTCCTTCTCGCCGCAGCGCGAGAAGCGCGCGGGATCGACCTTGAGTTCCTTGAGCCAGATGTCGGCGGCCTCGTCGTCGTCCTGATAGACCGTGATCCAAAGGCGCTCCGCAGGCAGCTTCAGCACGCCGGTGAGGAATTCCCAGGCGAAGCCAATCGCCTCGCGCTTGAAGTAGTCGCCGAAGCTGAAGTTGCCCAGCATCTCGAAAAAGGTGTGATGGCGTGCGGTGTAGCCGACATTCTCAAGGTCGTTGTGCTTGCCGCCGGCGCGCACGCAGCGTTGCGCCGTAACCACGCGCTTGTCGGCGGTCTGCTCCCGGCCCAGGAAGATGTCCTTGAACTGGACCATGCCGGCATTGGTAAACAACAGGGTCGGATCGTTGTGCGGCACCAGCGAACTGCCTGGCAGCTGCTTGTGACCCCGCTCGATAAAATAATTCAGAAACGCCGACCGTAATTCCGCACTGCTCTTCATGCATCAATCTGCCAAATCGTGATTGTGTTTCAGGACCTGCCGGATCTGGTCTGCCGCGAATCCACGGTATTCCAGGAACCGCACCTGTTTCGCCCGCTCCCTGATGTCACGCGGCGGCATCCTGCCGAAACGCTTCGCCCGGACCGCCGACGCTTGCTCCGCCCAGTCGAATTCCTGCCGCGCCAGCGCCTCGTCGACCTGCGATTCGGCGATGCCGCGCTGCCGCAGCTCCTGCGCGATGCGCAAAGGGCCGTAGCCCTTCTCGGCGCGCTGGCGCAGGTACTGTTCGGCATAGCGCGCATCGCTTTGCAGGCGCTCGGCGGCCAGCGCGTCAAGCACCGTTTCGAGGGTGGACGGATCGGCGCCGCGGGCCCGCAGCTTGGCACCCAGTTCGGCACGGCTGTGCTCTCGCCGTGCCAGCAGGTCCATCGCCCGGCGACGGACCGCCGCGAACTCGTCGCTCAGGCGTCAGCCTCCTCCGGCTCGCTCTCCTCCTGCACCGGTGCCGACACTGGCATCGCCTGGGCGCGGATCTGCGCCTCGATTTCAGCGGCCTTGTCCGTATGCTCCTTCAGGAACTGGCGGACATTGTCCTTGCCCTGGCCGATGCGCTCGCCCTTGTAGGCATACCAGGCCCCGGTCTTGTCGACCACCCCGAGCTGCACCCCAAGCTCGATGAGTTCTCCCTCTCGCGACACGCCCTCGCCATACAGGATGTCGAAATTGGCAATGCGGAACGGTGGCGCCACCTTGTTTTTGACCACCTTGACCTTGGTTTCGTTGCCGACGACTTCGTCGCCGCGCTTGATGGCGCCGATGCGGCGGATGTCGAGGCGCACCGAGGAATAGAACTTGAGCGCATTGCCGCCGGTGGTGGTTTCCGGGTTGCCGAACATCACGCCGATCTTCATGCGGATCTGGTTGATGAAGATGACCAGGGTATTGGCGCGCTTGATGTTGGCGGTCAGCTTGCGCAGCGCCTGCGACATCAGCCTGGCCTGCAGGCCGACATGGGTGTCGCCCATCTCGCCTTCGATTTCGGCCTTGGGGGTCAGCGCCGCCACCGAGTCGATGACGATGACGTCGACGGCGCCGGACCGCACCAGCATGTCCGTGATTTC
>CAYVOU010000311.1:0-3458 GCA_964453295.1 uncultured Gammaproteobacteria bacterium | reverse complement strand
CGATCCGGATTACAACCTGTACATGGATTTGAACCAGAAAATTTCATTTACGATAATCCGCAAGTTCGCTAAAGAAGGCATTGAGTTCGCCTATCCCACGCAGACCCTGTACCTATCGCGTGCAACCGCGTGAACGAGCCGGAAACCAAGACGTCGAATAAAAAAGCCCCGACGGCCGGGAAGCACGATGGCCGCCTCATCGTAGTTTCGAATCGACTGCCTTTCGTAATCCATCGTCGCGAGGACGGCCGCCGCGAGGTGGCCGCCGGCTCGGGCGGACTGATCACGGCGTTGTTGCCTGTGCTGCGGGATCGCGGCGGTCTGTGGCTGGGCTGGCCTGGAACGGTGGACTCCGACACCGAACCGGCATCCGTACTCCCGGAATCGGATCACATTGCCGGTTTCGACGTTGAGTCGGTGAGCTTGACCGAGGAGGACGTCGAAAAGTTCTACATGGGCTTCTCCAATGAAGTCATCTGGCCGCTGTTTCACGATCTTTCGACCTTTTGTAATTTCGATCCTGAGTACTGGCGTTCTTATCTCTCGGTCAACAAGAAGTTTGCCAAGGCGGTGGCGCAGCGCGCGAAAGACGACGACTTCATCTGGGTCCACGATTACCATCTGATGCATGTCGGTCAGGAATTGCGCCGCCTCAACGTCGGCTGCAAGACGGCATTCTTTCTGCACATACCTTTTCCGCCGATCGATATTTTCCTGCAATTGCCGTGGCGGCAGGCGCTGCTGCGGGCATTGCTCGATTATGATCTGGTCGGGTTCCAGACGCGGCGCGATCGAAGCAACTTCGTGCAATGCCTGCGCCGGCTGGTGAAGGACGTCTCGGTGGCCTCGAAGGGTCAGGTGTCGACGGTGCGGGCCGGCGAGCGCAAGATGCGCATCGGGCATTTTCCCATTGGCATCGACTTCAACGATTTCGTCACGCGCGCAGGCCTGCCGGAAGTGGATGCCAAGGCGCAGCAACTGCACCGAATGCTGCCCAACCGTCAACTCATCCTGGGCATCGACCGGCTGGACTATACGAAGGGCATCCTGCTACGCCTCGAGGCCTACAGCAATGCCCTGCAGCGTTACCCCGACCTGCACAACAAGGTGACCTTGATTCAGGTGGTGGTCCCCAGCCGCGAACACATCCCGAAGTACTACGATCTGCGCACCCAGATCGAACAGATGGTCGGCCACATCAACGGCGAGTTCACTCAGCCCGGCGGCTGGGTGCCCATCCATTATGTGTTTCGTGCGCTGGAACCGCTGGACCTGCTCGCGTATTACCGGGCTGCGGAGATTGGGTTGGTGACGCCGCTGAAGGACGGCATGAACCTGGTCTCCAAGGAATATTGCAGCTGCAGTCTGGAGGGTGACAGCGTGCTGATCTTAAGCGAGTTCGCCGGCGCCGCGAACCAGTTGCATCCCGGCGCGCTGATCGTCAATCCCTTCGACATCGAGGGCGTGGCCGATGCGATCCATCGCGCCTGCAAGATGGTGCCGTCGGAGCGCCGCTGGCGCATGCACCGTATGCGCCGCGAGGTGCAGCGACGTGACGTGTTCTGGTGGGTGGACTCCTTTCTCAAGGCGGCAACCGACGAACTGTTCGTCGGCAGCACCCAGAAGTCGACGCGAAGCAGCCCGCGCGCCAGGACGTCGTCGGCATCGAAGCCGGCGACGCGTCAGCCGACCCGGGGGCATTGAGCCGCCGGCCCGCGAACGTCTGGCAACGCGGCGCCGCGTTGCCGTGGGACCTCAATCTTGCATCTGCGACGGTTGCCGCAACAGGCCGGCAAGGCCCTTGAAGGCCGGATAGGGCTCCACGATGACGCAGGTCGGGATCGCCTGCAGGTACTGCCGGAAGCGTCCCTTTTCGATGAAGCGCTCGCGGAACGGCGACAGCCTGAGCGCGTCGAGCACGCGCGGCACGATGCCGCCGGCGAGATAGACGCCGCCTCGCGCCCCCAGTGTCAGCGCCAGATCGCCGGCCGCTGCGCCGAGGAAACTGAAAAACAGGTCAAGGGTGCGGCGCGCGACGGGGTCCTGCCCGGCAGTGGCCAGCGCCGTCACCCTATCCGCCGTGATCAGGGCGTCGCTCTTCAACTTGGCCATGCAGGTATAGAGATCGGCCAGCCCGTCGCCGCTCAGCACGCGTTCGGCGGAGACGTGGCCGTAGCGATCGCGAAACCAGCGCAGGATCCCGTCCTCTTCGTCATTGCCCGCGGCCAGTGTCACATGGCCGCCTTCTCCGGCAATCGGGACCCAGCGGCCGGCATACGGCAATAATCCGGAAACACCGAGACCGGTACCCGGGCCCAGCACGCCGATGGCGGCTTCGGCAACCGGTTCGCCTCCGCCGATTTTCACCACGTCCATCGCGCCGAGATGGACGATCGACAGGGCTACGGCCGTGAAATCGTTGATCACCTGCAACGAGGTCATTCCGAGCTGCTCTCGAAGTGCTTCAATGGAGAACGACCAGTCCAGGTTGGTCATGCGAACGCGATCGCCCAGGACGGGGCAGGCGATGGCCACGGCCGCGTGTTGCGGCCGCAGCTCGTCCTGCAACGCATCAATGTAGGTCAACAGCATGTCGGCGAGATCGCGGTACTTGGCGTTGGCCTGCACCCGCACCCGATCCGGCGGCGCGACTCCGGGATCGGTGGTCAGCGCGACGCGGGTGTAAGTGCCGCCGACGTCGGCAAGCAGCGCCGTTGATTGTTGCCCGGTGGGATCCGCCATGGCCGTCGTGACTAAAAAGCGTTTTCCCAGTTTTGACTGAGGCGCAACGCCGAATGGATCAGGCCCACCATGCTGTAGGTCTGCGGAAAGTTGCCCCAGAGTTCCAGGTCCTTCGGATCGACGTCCTCGGAAAGCAGGCCGTGGGGATTGCGGTAGCTCAGCATCTTTTCGAAAAGGTGCCGCGCTTCGTCGCGTCGGTTCAATGCCACGAGTGCGTCGATATACCAGAACGTACAGACCAGGAAGGCGGTTTCCGGTTCGCCGAAATCGTCAGCCTTACGGTAGCGATAGATCAGGTCGCCATGCTTCAGCTCCTTTTCCACCATCGCCACGGTGCCGGCGAAACGGGGATCGTCCGCCGCCAGGAAATCCATTTCCTTCAGCAACAGCAGGCTGGCGTCCATTTCCTTGCCGCCGAAGCATTCCACGAAGGTGTTGCGGTCTGCGTCGTAGGAACGCTCGCAGATCACGCGGTGAATGCCATCGGCGTGCCGGCGCCAGTAGGCGGCGCGATCGGCCAGCCCGATATGCGCGGCGATCCGTGATAGGCGATCGCAGGCAACCCAGCACATCACGCTGGAGAAGGTATGCACGCGCGCCGAGTTGCGCAATTCCCAGAGGCCCGCATCCGGCTTGTCGTAGCACTCCCTTGCCAGCTCGCCCAGGTCTTCAAGCCGGTGGAAAAGGCTTTCGTCGCCGCGGTGCTCCAGCCGCTG
>CAYVOU010000310.1:0-3460 GCA_964453295.1 uncultured Gammaproteobacteria bacterium | reverse complement strand
TTGTCAAAACTCAGCAGCATTGGCACCGCTGTGCGCGGATTCTCGCACGCTTTTAAGCGGGTTTCCACTGTGCCGGCCTCCAGGCGAACCTGCTCGGCGACGGCCGCGCCCCACTCCCTGGCGATATGAGTATCCGGGAAAGCCGCCATAAAGCGCAGATAGGCCGATACCGAAGCCCAGGCAGCGTCCCAACCCCGATCCAGGGCTTCCTGGTAGGCGGGCAGACCGAGTCCAAATACATCGCTATAGCCGGTGACATACTGTCTGGCGATGCGATCGCGGTCGGCTGCTATCCGCATTGCTTCGAGCAAGGTGATGGTGGGCTCGCCGGCCACGTCCTGCTCGTCACTGCGCCCCAGTCCGGCCGGTTGGGCGCAGCGTATCGCGCGGTAGGCGCCCTTGGCGTCCTCCACGCTCAGGCCCGCCAGCACCTGCTCCAGCCTGGTGCGTAAATCCGCGCCCGGTTCGCTTTCTTTCAGCGCCGCTTCGGCAAGCGGCCCCAGCAACAGCACGATGCCGAGATTGGTATTGCAGCCTACCGCCTCGATGGTCCGCTCTTCGGCAAGCGCCAGGCGTTCGCCGAGCCCGATGGACGGGTCCGACAACACCGGCGCCACCAGCTCCGCGCTGCGAAAAAAATCACTCGCGGTCATGCCGTGGCCGTCGCCGTGCAGGCCGACGTTGCCGGGTTTAACCGCCTCGATCTCGCCCCGGCAGGCCTCCAGCAGGACGGGCGCGACTTCAGCCTGGCTCAGGCGCGAACGCGCGGCCGTCACGGCACGGCCTGAAGGCCGGCCGATGCTGCAATCCGGGCGAAGAAGTGGTCGGCAAGGCAGGCGGCGATCTCAACATTCGTGACGGATTGCAGGCCCTGCCAGGCGGGAATGCTGTTCACCTCGATCACCGTATAGCCGCCCCCGGCCAGCGGGATCAGGTCGACGCCGGCATAGTCGATGTCCACGGCGCGGGTGGCGGCCTCGGCGAGGCCCGCCAGCGTCTCGTCGGGCATCAGGGCCTGGCAACGGCCACCCTGGGCGCGGTTGGTGACCCAATGTCCGCTGATGCGGTGCATGGCCGCGACGGCCTTGCCGTTGATCACGAACACGCGCACGTCCGACCATTCCGCTGTCGCCTTTTCCTGGAACGCCTGCAGGTAAAACACCCCGGCCATGCCTTCAAGGGAATCCAGGTCATCCACGCGATCGATGCGGCGCACGCCTTCGCCCTGGGAGCCGAACAGCGGCTTGGACACCAGCCGCCGGCCGCGCGCCAGCTCGGCGATGACGATGGCGCGCGCCTGCGGCTCAGACTCGCAAACCCAGGTATCCGGCGTCGGCAGGCCGGCATGCTTGAGCAGCAGGCTGGTCATGGCCTTGTCGACCGTACGCTCAATCGCCCGTGCATCGTTGTACACAACCACGCTGAACTCGCGCAGCGCGTGCAGGACGTCCAGGCGCAGGATCACCTGCTCCAGCGTCCCGCCCGGGACGCCGCGGACAAACACACCGTGGGGTAGTCGCCCTTCGAAGCCGGGAATAACCACCGTGGCGGCCGACCCGGCCAGGTCCAGCCGACAATCCATCAACGAAACGTACACACCCTCGTGGCCGCGGGCGGCAAAGGCCCGGCGAAGCACGCGGCCATGCCAGCCCGGATCGTCGGTGAAGATGACGATGCGCGGGTCGCGGACGATCGAATTGCCGGTGTTCATCGTGGGCGTGAATCGTGACGAAGCAGGATTCAGCTGATGCCGAAGGAGCGATCCAGCAATTCCGGATGCAGCTGGCCGGCGGCAAATGACTTGCCGCTCTTCATCGCGGTCACCAGCACGCGGGCCGGGCTGAACAGCATCGCGTCAATCTGATAGAAGTCGTACTTGTAGTCCTTGAACACCTGCGCAAAAGGCTTGCCGAAATCACGCGAGCCGCTGGACGGCAGCTTCTGCGCCAGGTCTTCGGCCTCGGCATCGGTGCAATCGACGTAGAGCTGCGCCTGGCCGCCGAAGATAATGGCATCGTTGGTGCGGCCCATGGCATTGAGGAAATCGCCGCAGGGCGGATTGATCGGCGCCGTCGCCGAGCCGTCGACAATCTTTTCCAGCGGGAATCCGACGGCGTGGGCTTTGTGCATGACCACCTCCAGCACCCGGCCAACCACCTGCACGCCGCCGGCCAGCGAAGTGGTCGGGGTCAGGATCAGGGTCAGCTTGTCGGCGGGCACCTTGCACATTTCGGCGATCTTGTCGGCGACTTCCACCGGCGGCACCTTGTCGACTTCGATCACCATGAAGGCCTCGCCGAACTGGTCACGGTAACCGAGTTCCTGGAACAGCTCCTCGCGGCTGCCCAGCGCTCGCGCCGGTCCCGAACCCAGCGCGTAAAACGCCCCCTTGCCCTCGCCGTGGCTCAAACTCCAGCCGGCGTACTGGCTGGCCAGGCAGGCCGTGACCGGGTTGCTGGACCACACGTCCAGCTGCCAGGTCCAGTTGTCGAACAGACTGGCCGAACGGATGTTGACCCGGCCCAGGCCGCCCATGCAGATCTCGGCGATCTGCCGGCCGGCTTCAAGGCCGCCACGCACCGCGATGCCGGCATCGACCACGGTAGTGCCGTTGCTCATGCGATCGACCTTGAGCCGCAGGGCCGCGGCTTCGGCAATCATTTTATGGACCAGGGGCGCGGCCAGCGCGTTGACACTGACGGCGGGGGGCGTGTTGGATTGCGTCATCGTAACTTTCCTCTCATTGCGAAATCGGTACTGAACAACCGGCCGGCAGACGGGTTAGCGCGCGCAGCCAGCCTTTCCGGATCGCCGGTTCGACTTCCTTTGTCTTCCGGTCCGGAGGCTATGCTGCAACGCCGGCCGGGTGGTCCAGCCACGGCCCTGGAGGCAAGATTGCAACGCGGGGCGAAGTTTAGCCACCCTGCCCCGCCGCGGGCAACTCCGTCGTCGGTTCGTCGCTTCGCCGATTACCCGCTTCGGCTGCCGCTCAGGCGCCCGCCGCCAGGATCGCCACCAACCCGCGCATTCGCCGGCTTACCTGCCGACAGGCCGCCGCCGGCGTGGCGCCCACGCCGAAGACGGTGCAAACCGGGTCGTGCCTGCCCAGGCGGCTTCCGGGCACCGGCCGATCGGCGGCCCATGCCGGCCAGCGCACCGTCGGCGGTACCGTGCCCGACTGCGCCGCATACATCACCGCAGCAGCCCGGATTTCGGTCCCGCTCGCCAGCGGCACCGCCTGTGCTTCGAGCCGGCCCCGGCAGGCTGCGACATGGGCCCGGAACAGGCTTTGCGCGTTTTCGTGTAATTCGAAACTGGCGGGCGGCCTCGGGTTGAGTTCGAGCACCTCCACGGTATGGGCATGCGCCGCGCGGCCGCGTCCATCGACGAGCATGAAATCGAGGCCGCACAGGCCGACCAGCCCGGTGCTTCTCACCAGCGCCGTTGCAAACGCCGCCAC
>CAYVOU010000309.1:0-3461 GCA_964453295.1 uncultured Gammaproteobacteria bacterium | reverse complement strand
GATGGTCGGCCGCGCGCCCCGTACGACATCCATCAGCTGGATGCTTCCGGTCTGGGTCACGTCCCAGTCGACCACGCGATCGCGCGGCTGCACGAAGCGCTGCTGAGCCGGCGTAAAGCCGGTCAGGCCGTCGTGCAGCAGACCGACCTTGTCCACCAGGTAGAATCGCAGTCGTGCCTCTTCCTCGCCCAGGCCCTGTTTCACCATTGCCGCCAGGATCTGCTCGGCGATACCGCAGCCTGCCGAGCCGGCGCCGACCACCACCACCTGCTGATCGGCCAGCCGCTGTCCGACCGCGCGCGTGGCCGCCAGCAGCGCGCCCACCGTCACTGCCGCCGTGCCCTGGATATCGTCGTTGAAGGTACAAAGCGAATCGCGATAGCGACCGAGCAGACGCGCCGCGTTGTCGCGCGCGAAATCCTCCCATTGCAGCAGCACGTTCGGAAAACGGCGGTTTACCGCGTTGATGAACAGCTCGATGAAATCATCGTAATCCTGGCCGCGCACGCGTTCGTGCCGCCATCCCAGGTAAAGCGGATCGTTCAGATAGTCGGGATTGTCAGTGCCGACGTCGAGCAGAATGGGTAGCGTCGTTGCCGGGTGTATGCCGGCACAAGCGGTATAAAGCGACAGCTTGCCGATGGGCACGGCCATGCCGCCGACGCCCTGATCCCCCAGGCCGAGTATGCGTTCGCCGTCCGTCACCACGATCACCTCGACCTGCGGCACCGGCGAGCGATCCAGGATCTCGTCGATGCAATGCCGGTTCGGATAAGACACGAACAGTCCGCGGGGACGGCGGTAGAGATGGCTGAACAGCTGGCAGGCCGCACCCACGACCGGCGTGTAAATGATCGGCGTGGTCTCCTCCAGATGCTCGACCAGCAAGCGGTAGAACAACACTTCGTTGGCGTCCTGCAGCTGGCGCAGGTAGATGTGCTTGTCCAGGTCGCTGACGCGCGACGAGTAGGCCTCATAGGCACGCAGAAGCTGCGATTCCAGGGTCTCGACATGGGGTGGCAGCAACCCGTGCAGTCCGAACAGATCGCGTTCCTGTTCGGTGAAGGCCGTGCCCTTGTTGAAAAGCGGATGCAGCAGCAGGCCCTGGCCGTTGAGATGGGTCTCGATGACGTCGTCGTAGACGCAGACGGCTTCGCTTGGCTGTGTGCGCAACGGCACGGTCTTCGATTCCGAATTCATATTGTGGCGAAGCGCGCCGGCGCAGGCCGGCGTTGCATCGTAGGTCTCCCGGTTTTCTTGGCGGACATAAACGTCGATGTCGCTATTATCGCTCAACTCGGCGGCTAACGCGCCGCCGTCGGACAGCCCGTTTCGTGCGCCGCGGCCGGCGCCGGTCTGTGCGGCCATTCACAGAAGCCGATGGCGGTTGCTGAGTTGCCGCCATAGTTTCGAGTACTGTCGCCGGCATCTTCCCGGCAAGACAGGAGGAATCATGATGAAACACGCGAGCTTGATGTTACTGGCTGCGATGGGATTGAGCGCCTGCGGCTCCACGCCGGCCGACCGCGGCCTGAGCGGCGCCGGAATTGGCGCCACCACCGGCGCCGTGCTGGGTGCCGTCACCGGCATGTCGGTGGTGCAGGGAGTGGTCCTGGGTGCCGCCGCCGGCGGCCTGACCGGCGCCCTCACCCGGAAAGACCAGATCAACCTTGGCGAACCGGCCTGGAAGCAGCACCGCACCGCCGCATCGGCGCCGACCGCGGCGGCCGCGCCGGGCAACCGGACCGTACTCGACATCCAGGTCGCCCTTGCCAGGGCCGGCCTTTACCACGGACCCGCCGACGGCCTCAGCGGTCCGAAGACCCGCGCCGCCATCCGCGCCTATCAGCGGCAAAATGGCCTCCTGGTCGATGGCCGCGCTTCCGCCGCCCTGTTGGCACATTTGCGCCAGCGGCATCTCGCCGATCGCTAACGGAGCCCGACGCCGCGGCGATCTGAATCGGTCGAGAACCCCGCCAATCGGGGTTCATTGGAAGTGCTGCAGTTCGAGCAGATAGGTGCCGGTTTTGAGGAAGTAGCTCTGCGACGCCTCCGTGCGCTGCGACTTGACCAGACCCACGCCCGGCGCGTACCAGTCGATCTCGTCTACCTGGATGTCGGCGCGATGGTAGCCGCGGTCGACGCGGATTGTCAGCAGGCCCGTGCCGTGCACGCGCAAGCAATGGGTGAAATCTCCGGCCGGTACGCTGACATTGTCGTCGTTGGCTTCGATCGCGAAGCTCATGTGGACAGGGATGTGCAGCGGAATGATGCGATCCGACGGCTCGAAGGTGCGGCTTTCGATCAGCGATAGACGGCTGGTCGACTTCCACTGCGTCCCCGCCCGATAGGGCGTTTTCAGTACATAGCGGTCGGGCGGATCCCGCTTGAGACCGTCCGACAGCAGCCCCGCCGAGGCGACGCGCTCGATGCCGTCGCCGGTCGTCCGGAAATAACCGTGCCCGCCGCCTGGGTATTCGCGAATGACCACGGACTTGCCGTCGAGCTTGCCTTCACCCTGTATCTTGTAAACCTGTTTCTGGACCTTGTCGTGACCGAGTACTGACACCTTCAGGCGGTATTCCCAATAGCGCCCCTGCTCCAGCGGGAAATAATCTTCGGACTTGCGGCTGCAGGCGCTCAGGGCCAACACCGCCACGCACGCCGCCACAACCAAGCACCCGCGTTCCTTCACCTTTGCCTCGTCGCGGCGCGGCCGCCGCTCAATTCAGCGCCGAATACAGGCGGCTGCGGAACTCCTTGACCACCGGCCCGCCGCCCATCAACGTGAATACGTCGACCATGGTTTTGCGCGCGGCATCCTCGCCGTAGGCGCGATCGCGCATTACCAGCGCCAGCAGTATCTCCAGGGCGTCGTCGTACCGTCCCAGCAGCGCCAGCGTCGCGCCCAGCCGGAGCGCCGCCTCGCTGTCCTGCGGATCCGCGGCGATGCGCTGGCGCAGGGCCGCCTCATCCTCCGCCGTACCGCCGAACCGTCCAACACGTATCCTCGCCCCCAGCTCGGTAGCCTCGGCGCCCACCTGCTTGTCGGCCGGCAGTCGTAGCAGCAGCTGCTCGGCCTCATCGAACTCGGCCCCGTCGACCAGCAGCCGGGCCAGCATCAACAACGTCTCCTCGTCGTCCGGCGTGGATTCCAGCTGACCGCGCAACTCGGCGATGGCCGCGACGCGGTCGTCGACGGATAGCGCAACCGGCGCCGGTTCGGCGGCCGGCTGGGCGGCCGGCGTAACGTGCTGGTCCAGGAACGCGCGCACCGCGGATTCGGGTTGGGCACCGACGAAACCGTCGATGACCCGCAGTTCGCGGCCACGTTCGGAGCCACCCCAGACACCGGCGACGCTCCGGCATGCTGCTCGCGAGGCCGCCTGGTGGCGCGAGCACCGGTGGCGGTGGCAGCACGAGCGGCGGCGCCGGGCGGGGCTCGCGCTCTGCGACGGTGG
>CAYVOU010000308.1:0-3494 GCA_964453295.1 uncultured Gammaproteobacteria bacterium | reverse complement strand
GCAACTGCCGGGCATGGAATTCCCCAATGTCCGCAACCACAGCCTCGAGTGGATCTGGACCGAGTCGCCGGACTTCAACAAGTTTCGCGGCTTTGAGTGGATGAAGGAACCCTGCCGTTCCTGCCCGGAAAAGACCAAGGACTTCGGCGGCTGCCGCTGCCAGGCCTATATGCTGACCGGTGACGCCACCAATGCCGATCCAGTTTGCGACAAGTCACCGCAACACCATCTGATCACCGACGTGATCGACAAGGTCGGCCGCATCGCCGCCAAGAAGGACGAAGCACCCAAGCCGATGGTCTTCCGCAACCCGAAGACATCTAAGGCGCTGACCAAGGACAGTGAAGCCAGCGGCGCCGGCAAGCCTGTCGTTCCGGTCTGACCGGCCCGCGACTGATTCAGACCACGCCTTATCGGCAACGACGTGCATGAAACGCGATGACCCGAAGGGACCCTGCCCGGACGAACCGTCCGCCAGGGTCACGCGTCGCGTCTTCCTCGGCGGCCTGGTCGGCGCCGGGTTCGCACTCGCGGCCCAGCCCATTGCCGCCGGCACCGCCATTCATACCGACGATCGCGGCCTGACGGCCGATGCCGTCTCGATCCCGGTCGCGGACGGCACGATCACGGCCTATCGCGCCAAACCGGCCGACGCTGGCAATCCGCCGGTCGTCCTCGTCGTGCACGAAATCTTCGGCCTGCATGAGCACATCCGCGACGTCTGCCGGCGGCTGGCGAAGCTCGGCTACATGGCCATCGCGCCGGCCCTGTTCACGCGCCAGGGCGACGTTTCAAAGTTGGCCAGCATCGAGGCCATCCGCCCAATCGTGGCCAAGGTTCCTGATGCGCAGGTGATGAGCGACCTCGATGCCTGCATGGCCTGGGCCGCCACCGACGGCGGCGACACCGGCAGGCTGGGTGTCACCGGTTTCTGCTGGGGCGGCCGCATCGTGTGGCTGTATTCGGCGCACCAGGCCGCGGTCAAGGCGGGCGTGGCCTGGTACGGCAAGCTCGACCCGCCCGGCGACGCGCTCCATCCACGGCAGCCCGTCGACATCGCCGCACAATTGAAGGCACCCGTACTGGGACTTTACGGTGGGAAGGACCCCAACATCCCGCTGCAATCTGTCGAAGCGATGCGCACGGCCATTCGCGCCGTGCACGGGCACTCGGAAATTGTGGTCTACCCGGATGCGTCACATGCCTTCTTCGCCGACTACCGGCCGAGTTATCACAAGGCGGCCGCGGAAGACGGCTGGCGCCGCATGCAGGACTGGTTCAGGCAATACGGCGCCTAGCGCATCGCTTGACGCGGCGGTAACTCAGTCGTCGGACTTCCACTTGCCGTCGACCTTGACGAAGGTCATCCACTGCTTGTCGGAAAAGATCAGCACTGCCCGATCCCCGCGCACCACCACCCTCTGAATCCTCTGCAGCGAAGGCGCCATGTCGGCCGCGGCCTGCTTGGCCAGGTCGACGGCGTTTGGCCCGGCTTTCCTGATGAACGCCTGGCTGCGCTGGTTCGCGCTTGCCGTGGATACCTTTTTCAGCGCCGCGAAGTCGCCGTTGGCAAGCGCATTCACCTTGGCGCGCAGCACCTTCGCCTCGGCGCTATGCACGGCCGCCTGCCCGGTCAGGTCGGCGGTCACCGCGGTTTCGTGAAACAACGGGGCACTGAACTTGGCGCGGTAGATGAGCTTGGGGATGTCCATGAACTCCATCTCCTGCCGATCCTCGTGCTCGACCTCTCCCGCGACGCGCTGCGCGGTCAGCTTCAGGCCCTTCACCGCGTCGTGTTCGCCGCCGCCAAGCAACTCCGTCAGCAGAGGCTGTCCGGGCATGGGCGGCGGATACAGCACCGTTACGCTTACATCTTTTGGATTGTCCGGATCGACAAATATCAGGATGCCGTGCAGTTCGCCGCGTTTTGCCAGCTTTTCGGCGGGAACGTAGGCCACGCCGTAAAGCGCCTCAGGTTGGACTTCGCGGTCGCTGACGAGGATGCGAAGTTCCCGAGGGTGGTCCAGCAGGCCTTCGGCATTATCGTGTATGAGGGCGCAGGCATGCGTGAGCGGGATCGTATCGCCGTTGACCTGCAGCGAGCCATCCGCCGTACCGGGGTCCAGCGCCATCGCGGGCGCCGGCAACAGCAGCAGCAACAGAAGTGAAAGCGGGTACAGCCTCATTGCCATGCCTTTGGGTTCGGTCTGAGTTCAGGATACGGCATCAGCATCATATCGTGGGGGCTAGCCACCGTGACGGTCGCGAAGGAAGCCCGGGGCGGGCTTTCGGCTTCGGCAGGTTACGGCCTAATGTTTCTCGATACCGTACCATCCCTGGTCGCGCAGACAGGCATACATGGCCGCCGTCACGGTGTCGGACCCCGGATCCGGGCGGTGGATCACCCCAGCTTTGCGATGCATTTTTTCTCCTTCTTTTCCAGGTCACCCGGCCCGGCGTCCGGCTTCCACCAGCTCGACACGGCGAGCTGGCGCTTCGGATCGCTTGGCTGCCGATCTGTACGGGCCGGCCAGGACGCACCGGTCGCCGCCCCCTGCCCGCCGGCCGTTGGCCGCAACTGGGCCGCGTCGGTCCTCACAGCGCCGCTGGCCGCGGCCGGCGCGTCGGCGGCGGTCGTTTCGCCGACGGCAGCGGCGGCCGGGCTCGCCGGCTCACCGAGGCGGTGCATGGACCAGCCCTTCTGATCCATGATGCAGTCCAGAAATGCCTGTGTTTCACCTTGCGGATCGCCGCTGGCCTTGCGGCACGCAGCCTGCGCCAGATCCAATGTCCTGCGGCGTACCGCCGCGCATTAGCCAGATTTCGTTGCAGCCGGCAAGAGGACATATGCCAATCAGGCAGCACAGATTGAGATGCCGAATCATAAATCTCTTTCAGGGAATGGACACGGTGAGCGTCTGTCGGTGATGCGTCGCGGCTGCGTTCCGCCGACCGCCGCACCGGTGCCATGACCCTGGGCCGTTGAGCGGCTGGCGACATCAGGCGCGATGTCAAACGCACGGCCAGAGTTTGAGATTGTATCGCCTCGACAGACCATTGTGCATCTTCATCGCGGTGCCCCGAACAGCCGATCACCGCTGTCATCCGTCCGCCTCTTGCCGCGGGCGCCGATCGCGAACCGGTTTCCGGCAAACGCCGGTACGATTGACCGCGATCAAACTTCGATTGCCGATATTGTCTAAATTTTTAGACGTTGCCTGATACGCCTTTCGGTGTTTCACCCTGGCGACGCAGCTTGTGTCGACGAGGCACGCTATATTTGAGTGTATCGGCCAGTCACCGATTGCGGCTGCCCGGCGGATCGACGCCACGCCAACGCAGGAAAGCATTGAGGCCAGCACAATTCTTTTGTACATTAGACTACGTCTAAGTCGTGTCCGGCCCGTCACGGAGGCGGACACGGTTGAAACTCGACTTTGAGAGGGACGACGATGCTGTCGGAAGCCTGGACAACCAGGGCACTCGAACGGCTC
>CAYVOU010000307.1:0-3500 GCA_964453295.1 uncultured Gammaproteobacteria bacterium | reverse complement strand
GCGCGACGGCCTGGGACCGTGGCTGCCGGTAATGGAGGGCGACCGGCTCTACGGTCGCGGCGGCGCCGACGACGGCTATGCGATATTCGCGTCCTTGAGCGCCATCAAGCTGCTGCAGGAGCAGGGTTTGCCCCATGCGCGCTGCGTGGTCATCATCGAGGCCTGCGAAGAGAGCGGCAGCCCCGACCTGCCGTATTACATCGACGCCTTGAGCGGGCGCATCGGCCAGCCCGACCTGGTGATCTGTCTCGACTCGGGCTGCGGGAACTACGACCAGCTCTGGGTCACCACCTCGCTGCGCGGCCTGGCCGGCGGCGTCTTAAGCGTCGAGGTCCTGAGCGAAGGCGTGCATTCCGGCGATGCCGGCGGCATCGTGCCGGGCTGTTTCCGCATCCTGCGGCAGTTGTTGAGCCGCGTCGAGGACGAGACCGGCGGCCGCATCCTGCCCGCAGCATTCAATACCGCGATCCCGCCTCACCGCGTCGAGCAGGCGCGGGTCGCCGCCGCGGTGCTGGGCGGCGCCACCTACGGCAAGTTTCCCTTCGTCGACGGCGCCAGGCCGGCGGCAGCGGATCCCGCCGAACTGATCCTGAACCGAACGTGGCGCCCGGCGCTGGCGGTGACCGGCTGCGACGGCCTGCCGCCGCTGGCCCAGGCGGGCAACGTGGCGCTGCCGCGCAATGCGCTGAAGCTGTCACTGCGCCTGCCGCCGAACTGCGACGGGGCGCGAGCCTCGGAAGCCCTGAAGGCATTGCTGGAAAACGACCCGCCGGACAGCGCGCGAGTGCATTTCCAGCCCGACTGGGCGGCAACCGGGTGGGATGCGCCGGCGCAGACGGAGTGGTTGACGAAATCGCTGGAAACGGCATCGCAGACCTGGTTCGGACGGCCGGCGGTGTACATGGGCGAAGGCGGCACCATCCCGTTCATGGCCATGCTGGGTGAGAAATTTCCGCAGGCACAGTTCGTCATCACCGGCGTGCTGGGTCCGCACTCCAATGCGCACGGACCCAATGAATTTCTGCATATTCCCACGGCCAAGCGCCTCACCGGCTGCGTCGCCGCCGTGCTCGCGGACCATTTTGCGCAAGGCGACAAGGAGACGAAATGAAAGCGGCAATGATTGGATTGGGCGCCATGGGCGCCCACATGGCGGCCAACCTAGACAAAGCCGGGCTGCTGGCGGCGGTATGGAACCGCAGCTCCGACAAAGCGGCGCAACTGCTGGTCGGCGACGCGGTGCTGCGGGCCGAGTCGCCGGCCGCCGCCGCGGCGGCGGCCGACGTCATCGTCACCTGCGTCTCCCGCGACGTCGATGTCATGAACGTGGCGGAGGCCATGCTGCCGGGCCTCAAGGCCGGTGCCACCGTCTGCGATACCTCGACGGTCAGTGCCGCCACCGCCAGGACGCTGGCTTCCGTGCTTGAACCGCGCAAGGTGGCGTTTCTCGACTGCCCCGTCTCCGGCGGCGTCGAAGGCGCGCGCAAGGCAACGTTGGCAATGATGGTGGGCGGCGACGCGGAGGCGTTGGCCCGTGCCAAGCCGGTGCTGTCACGGATCGCGGCCAACATCGTTCACATGGGGCCGAACGGCAGCGGCCAGGCCACCAAGGCGGTCAATCAGATCATGGCGGCCGGCATCAACCAGGCGGTCACCGAAGCCCTGGCCTTCGGTGCGGCCATGGGCCTGGATATGGAAAAGGTGATCGACGTGGTCGGCAGCGGCGCCGCCGCCAACTGGTTCCTGAGTCATCGCGGCGGTACGATGGTCGCGGGCAGCTACGCACCGGGTTTCAAGGTCGCCCTGCATCACAAGGACCTCGCCATCGCCCGTGAAATGGTCGCCGCACTGAACGCCGCCCCCCTGTCCGTCGTAGAAGACACACTGCGGGACTATGCGGCGCTGATGCGGGACGGCCACGGCGAAGACGACATCTCCTGCCTCTATCGGCTGAAAATGGCCGGTTTTCGTTCGGGAACTTAGCCGGCGGTATCGGCACTAACCCAGTGCCCGGGGAACGCGGCCTGCCCGCCAGTCTTATGGCCGGCGCGGGTTGACGCGGGGGGCCGGTTGTGGAAAATGGGCGCCTTGCCGCAGGCGCGGTATGCCCAGGCAGCCCTCAGACAAGCCGAGCGCCGCGCCAGCGTCGCCCAAATATTCCCGGAATACTTTAGGCATCGCGACACGCTGCGGGGTCGGCGTCCCGGCCGACGTCCCATCGGCGACCTTCGTTCGCGGATCTGCCGACGACAATGCCGTAGTCGCCGGCACCGGTGAATGCGCGGTTACAGAACAAGAACAGGAGTTCGGAGGACATGCAAAACGCGATCGAGGTGAAACACCTCAGCAAGCACTTTGGATCGCTGCGCGCGGTCAATGACGTGAGCTTCACAGTCAGACGCGGCGATGTGCTTGGTTTCCTCGGGCCAAACGGCGCTGGCAAGTCGACAACCATGAAGATGATTACGGGCTTCCTGGAACCGACGGACGGCACAGTCAGTGTCTGCGGCTACGACGTCAACGAGGAGCCGGTCCAGCTGAAGCGGAAAATCGGCTATCTCCCGGAAGGCGCGCCCGCCTACGGCGAAATGACCCCAATCACCTTCCTTGAGTTCATCGGCGAGATCCGGGGCTTAAGCGGTGCCCGCCTGCAGGAACGTATCCGCTACGTGGTCGAGCGCATCCATCTCGAAGCCGTGGTCGATCAACGCATCGAAACCCTGTCAAAAGGCTACAAACGCCGCGTCGGACTGGCGCAGGCGCTGCTCCACGACCCCGAAGTGCTGGTGATGGACGAGCCCACCGACGGCCTCGATCCCAACCAGAAGCACGAAGTGCGGGAATTGATCAAGGAGATGGCGCGCGACAAGGCCATCATCATCTCCACGCACATCCTCGAAGAAGTCGACGCTGTGTGTACCCGCGCAATCATCATCGCAGGCGGTCGCCTGTTGTTCGAAGGCACACCCGCCGAGCTGGGGGCCCAATCGCGGCTTCACAATGCCGTGACCATCTCGGTCAATGCCGACACGTTCAATGTTCGTGCCCGTCTTTCCCGTCTTGAAATCATCGCCGGCATCGAAATCATCACCGACGACACCGGCAACACCCGCCTGATTCTGCTGCCCCGCGACGGCGCCAACATGCTCGCCGGGGTCGCCGAGTGCATCAAGGACCAAGGCTGGACCTTGACCGAGATGCGGCTCGAAAGCGGCAAGCTCGATCAGGTGTTCCGCGACATCACCACCGCCAACCAGAACAGGCAGGAGCGCTCATGAGAAACATCAGCGCGATTTTCAAGCGCGAACTGCGCGGCTACTTCGCCACCCCCGTGGCGTACGTATTCATCGTCATCTTTCTGTTCCTGACCGGCATCTTCACTTTCTATCTCGGTAATTTCTACGAGAGCAACCAAGCCGATCTGGAGCCGTTCTTCCGTTTCCATCCCTGGTTGTACCTGTTCCTGATCCCGGCGATCTCGATGCGCCTGTGGTCGGAGG
>CAYVOU010000306.1:0-3542 GCA_964453295.1 uncultured Gammaproteobacteria bacterium | reverse complement strand
GCAAGATTTCCACGACGGCGCCAGAGACTTTATCTGGAGGCGACATGAGTATCGATCCGTTGGAACAATATGGGCTGGACACGCTGGCAGTGCGTGCCGGCCAGGTGCGTACCGGCGAGGGCGAGCAGAGCGAACCGATATTCGCGACCTCGAGCTTCGTGTTCGCAAGCGCGGCCCACGCGGCGGCCCGGTTTTCCGGCGCCGAACCCGGCAACATCTATTCGCGTTTCACCAATCCCACGGTGCGCTGCTTCGAACAGCGGCTGGCGGCGATGGAAGGCGGCGAACGCTGCGTCGGCACGTCCTCGGGAATGGGTGCCATCCTGACCCTTTGCATGGCGCTGCTGAAAAGCGGCGACCACATCGTCTGTTCGCAAAGCGTATTCGGCACCACCGTGACGATGTTCCAGAACCTGTTGCCCAAGTTCGGCGTCACCACGAGCTTCGTGCCGCTCGCGGACTATGAGGCCTGGGCCGAGGCGATCACGCCGTCGACGAGGCTGCTGTTCCTGGAAACGCCCTCCAACCCCCTGACGGAAACCGCCGACATCACCCGCATCGCCGAAATCGCTCACGCTCGCGGCTGTCTGCTGGTGGTGGACAACTGTTTCCTGACGCCGGCCCTGCAGAAGCCGCTGACGCTGGGTGCGGATCTGATCATCCATTCCGCGACCAAATTCCTGGACGGGCAGGGGCGCTGCATCGGCGGCGCCATCGTCGGCCCCGAGAAGCTGGTCGGCGATGCCGTCTTCGGCTTCGTTCGTACCGCCGGCACGTCGATGAGCCCGTTCAATGCCTGGGTATTCCTCAAGGGCCTGGAAACGCTCGGCATCCGCATGAAGGCGCACAGCGCCAACGCCATGGCGCTGGCGAGCTGGCTGGAACGACAACCCGGGGTACGGCGGGTCCATTACCCCGGCCTGGTCTCGCATCCGCAGCACGAGTTGGCTTCGCGCCAGCAGTCGGGCTACGGCGGTGTGCTGGCCTTCGAGTTGGAAGGCGGCCGCGATCGCGCCTGGGCAGTGATCGACAATACGCGCGTCTTTTCCATTACCGCCAATCTCGGCGATGTGAAGAGCACTATCACCCATCCCGCCACCACCACGCACTGGCGCCTGACCGAGGATGAACGCGCCCGTGCCGGTATCAGCGAGGGGCTTATCCGGCTTTCGGTGGGGCTGGAGGACGTCGACGATTTGAAGAAAGACCTGGCGCGCACGCTGGGCTGATCGCCGCCGGCGGCGGCTTTGTGCCACACTTGCCGTCAATGCCGGCGGCACGGCATCGGAGGGGCGTCGATGGGCCGATTGTCACTGCGGACCTGGGTGTTGATCGCCGTTATCGCGTTTTTCGGCTGGCGGCAGTTCGGCCGTGCCCCGGCCACTGCCGTGGATGCGGAGTCGGAAGGTTACCGCATCACCGAGCTGGCGCCGTATGCCGAGACGATCCGGGTGCTTTCCCTGCGCAAATATCATTTCGGTCGGGAATCCGACCTCTCGCCCTTGGATATCGCCGCCGGCTGGGGACCGATGGCCGACCCCGCGATTTATTCGAAGTTCGAGATCAGCCAGAACGGACGCTGGTACCACTGGCACAGCGATGCTTTTCCCATACCCCGCCGCGACGTGGAAACCCACAGTGCCAACATCCACATCGTACCCGCGGACCCAGGCGTCGCCTCGCAACTGTCGCGGCTGCACCGTGACGACCTGGTGCGGATCAGCGGATCGTTGATTCAGGTCAATACCGCCGACGGCTGGTTCTGGAAAAGTTCGCTCTCGCGCGAGGACACCGGTCAAGGCGCTTGCGAACTGCTGCTGCTCAAGGACATACACTGGGTGGGGGGCGGATAAAACGACGGTGGCACTCACTTGTTATTACCTTAGCAGGAGTAATGCCACAGGGGTTCAGCTTTCGTTTCGAGCAGGGTGTTTTTCCGCCTGACAGGGCATGTGGCAGGCCTTGCGATGCCGTGGTGCAGCAACGCGTAAACCCGCATTTTTACTTGCGTTCATGCGGACTTACATGTTAATTTCGTGCGCGTTTTTGGGGCGACCGTCTATCTCGCGTGTGGGTGCTGGCCAGCGTGCAGCCCGCGGTCATACAAATCACCTTTTGTGACTAAAATGGTTGACCGGAAAAATCCGCTGTCAAAGGGGATCTTTTTCGCCAACCAGTAAGCGAGGAGTCAGAACAATGCCAGGACGAAATTTCCTGTTTATCCCCGGTCCCACCAATGTGCCAGACCGCATCAACCGCGCCATGCACCTTGCCCAGGAAGACATGCGGGCGCCGGATCTGCCGAATTTCACCAAGCCGCTGTACGAAGACATGAAGAAGGTCTTCAAGACCAAGACCGGCCGCGTCTTCATTTATCCCGCCTCCGGCACCGGCGGTTGGGAAGCCGGCGTCGCCAACACCCTGTCGCCGGGCGACAAGGTGCTCATGTCGGGTTTCGGTCATTTCTCGAACCTGTGGATCGACATGTGCCAGCGCTGGGGTCTGAACGTGCAGGCGCTGGACGTCGAGTGGGGCGAAGGCGTCCCGGTCGAAAAGTACGCCGAGATCCTCAAGGCTGACAAGAACCACGAAATCAAGGGCGTCTTCGCCACCCATAACGAGACCGCCACCGGCGTCGCCTCCGACATCGCCGGCGTGCGCAAGGCGCTGGACGATGCCAAGCACCCCGCAATGCTGTACGTCGACGGCGTGTCCTCCGTGGCGTCGCTGGACTTCCGCATGGACGAGTGGGGCGTGGACGTCTGCGTTTCCGGTTCCCAGAAGGGCTTCATGCTGCCGACGGGTCTCGGCATCATCTGCATGAGCGAGAAGGCGATGGAAGCGAGCAAAACCGCCAAGCTGCCGCGCTGCTTCTTCGACATCGCCGATCAGATCAAGACCAACGACCTCGGCTTCTTTCCCTACACGCCGCCGATGAACCTGCTGCGCGGTCTGCGCGAGTCAGTGGACATGCTGCTGGAAGAGGGACTGGACAATGTGTTTGCCCGCCACCACCGCATGGCCGAGGCCACCCGCAAGGCGGTCGACGCCTGGGGCCTCAAGCTTTGCGCCAAGGAACCCAAGTGGTACTCGAATACCGTCAGCGCCATCATGGTGCCCGAAGGCTTCAACGGCACCGAGGTCGTGCGTACGGCTTATCGCCGCTACAACGTCGCCTTCAGCATCGGCCTGGCGAAGGTGGCGGGCAAGTTGTTCCGCATCGGCCACCTGGGCGATCTCAACGAGCTGATGATGCTGGCGGCGATCAACGGCGCCGAAATGGCGATGCGCGACATCGGCATCAAGGTCGAGGCGGGTTCGGGTGCCGCAGCGGCGCAGGAATACTTCCGCAGCACGGCCACCCCGGCCGTTGAAGAAGCCCGCAAAATATAAGCTAAAGAACTAACGACGGGGGACACCCACCCCCGACAAGCTAACAGTCGCCGGGGGTGGTGTGACCCCGGCGATTGCCCAAACCAGGAGAACACCATCATGAGTTTCACTCAATACCAGCCCGTGCGCACGCGTCTGCAACGAAGCGA
>CAYVOU010000305.1:0-3560 GCA_964453295.1 uncultured Gammaproteobacteria bacterium | reverse complement strand
CTGGTTCGCACGCATGATCGACGGCGGCTGCGATCCGCTGTACCTGGCCCGCCGGGTCGTGCGCATCGCCTCGGAAGACGTCGGCAATGCCGATCCGCTGGCGCTCAGGCTGGCGCTGGACGCCTGGGAAACCCAGGAGCGCCTGGGCAGCCCGGAGGGCGAACTGGCGATTGCCCAGGCCATTGTCTACCTTGCCTGCTGCGCCAAGAGCAACGCCGTTTACATGGCGTTCAATGCCGCCACGGAGGACGCGCGCAAGTCCGGTTCACTGGAAGTCCCGGTGCATCTGCGCAACGCGCCGACCCGGCTGATGAAAGGGCTGGGCCATGGCCGCGCCTACCGCTATGCCCATAACGAGCCGGATGCCTATGCCGCCGGCGAAAACTACCTGCCCGACGGCCTGACGGACCGCCGCTACTACCATCCCGTGGAGCGGGGTCTGGAAGCGAAGATTGCCGAGAAGCTGCGCCAGCTGCGCGCGCTGGATGCCGAGGCGCGGGCGAAGGATCCGGCGAAACGCTGAAGGCGGGCGGCAGCAAAGTAAGGCTGCGCCCGGAATGACGCCACGCCGCGATTTGCCGGGGTCAGGGCCAGTCGTTACGCGACGCGCTGGTGATGCCGTAGCGGGTCGGCGTGATGACGTAGAAGAGCGACAGGCCGGCGGCCTCGACCACGTCAAGCAGCTTGTATGCTTCCTCCTGGCTGCAGATGAAGCGCACGTCCACGGGCAGATCGCCGGCCAGTTCCAGGAAGTGCTGTTCGTGCAGAACGCCGTGACGGCCGTAGCCGGCGATGCCGTGGAACGCGGAGCCGCCGTGTATGCCGATTCGTCGGGCCTCGACCAGCAGCCATTCGTAGACGAGTTGCCCGCGGTGCTTTTGATTTTCGTGAAGAACGAAACGCAGAAACACGCCTTCCACGCTGTGTGCCTGCCAGTCCCGTTGCGAGCCGCTCATAGTCCACCTCCCGCCAGTTGACGCAATGCTTTCACGGTCATGAATCCCAGTGTTGTCGCCAGCAGGGAACCGCTGACGTGGATCGCGATCTCGCCGAATCCCCAGGCAATCTGGCCGCGGGAAAACAACCCGAAGGTCTCGGCCGAGAAGGTCGAGAACGTGGTCAGGCCACCGCAGAAGCCGGTCATCAGGAACAGCCGCGCCTGGGGCGGCAGGCCCAGGTCCATTTCGACGATGGCGGCCGCCACGCCGATGACGTATCCGCCGAGAAGATTCGCCGCCAGAGTGCCCATCGGCAACGTAGGGAACAGGGCGTTCATCCGCATGCCGAGCCACCAACGTATCCAGGCGCCGCCGGCAGCGCCGGTACCCACGGCAAGCAATGCCATCGGGTTCATCGCCGACACCGCCAGAAATAGGTTCGCGCTTGCGAAAGCCGGGACGGATCGCGGCTTGCGCGACATGGTGCGGACACGGATCGGGCGTGGTGCGGAGTTGCGCCCGCGGGAGCGGGTTGGCACGGAGCGGTGGGAACGGCTTGCCGCCACCGGCAAAATTTCAGGATGCTTGCGCCTGTCACTAGACGTTCTCCTAATGGCAACGAGGCGCAGCGGGAAGGTCGCCCGTTTCGCACCTCAATGATCGATGAAAAGCAAAACAATGGGTTTGCTTTTCAGCCCGTTCGCAACCCTGTTCGGACGCGGTCGGCTCACTGCGAGAGGTACTGAAGCAGGCATCATCAGCCTTACGGCGGTTAATGGAGGAATGCCATCTCCGGCTTTTAAATTAACGGAATTGCGCGGGTGGCGCAAGAATTCGCTCACGCGCATCGTTATGCGGGAACGGGGCGCGGTGGTCGTGCCTACGCCGGGCGGGTATGGTTCAGCTTACGTGCGTCGGCGGAGGTAAATCGGTTCCCTCGTAGGCCACGACGCGATTCTTGCCGGTATGCTTGGCCTGGTACATGGCCTTGTCGGCGGCGTCGATCAGTGCCCGGAAGCGGTCCTTGTGCTTCGGTACCGTAGTGGCGACGCCGACGCTGAGCGTCAGGAACCTGCCGACCGTCGACTCCGGGTGGCTTATCATCAAGGCTTCGAGATGGCCTCGGACGGTCTCTCCCAGCACGCGGGCGCCGGGAGCGGGCGTGGACGGAAGAACGACGGCGAATTCCTCGCCGCCGAACCGCGCAGTGAAGTCCGCGGGCCGGCCGAAGCAAACGTGCACGGCTTCGGCCACCTTTTTGAGGATTTCGTCGCCGGCCAGATGTCCGTAGGTGTCGTTGTAGCGTTTGAAATCGTCGACATCGATCATGATGAGGGAAAGCGGCATCTGGTCGCGTGCCGCGCGGTTCCATTCCATTTGCAGGAATTCGTCGAAATACTTGCGGTTGAACAAGCCGGTAAGACCATCGACCTTGTTGAGGCGCTGCAACTCGATGTTGGCTTCCATCAACTGTTGCTGGCTTTGTCGCAGGGCGCGGTAGGCCTGGTCGCGCTGCACCTGGTTCAGGTAGGCACGGGTGTGATACCTGATGCGGGCGAGCAGTTCGATCTTGTCCGGCAGTTTGACGAGATAATCATTGGCGCCGGCCTCGAATGCCTCGCGTTTCACTTCCGGTTCTTCTCTCGCCGAGAGTACGACGATCGGAATGTCCCGCGTTTTCCGGCCGGCGCGATAGGCACGCACAAGCGTCAGGCCGTCGACACCCGGCAGCACCAGATCCTGCAGGATGACGGTTGGTTGGATTTCTTCCGCCAGCGCCAGCGCTTCCCCGGGATTGACGCAAAAGTGAAAGTTGATGTCGGTATTGCCGTCGATTGTGGCACCGATAAGCTCGCCGACCATCGCGTCGTCGTCGACCAGCAATACCATCGCGCAATAATCTTCCGGCAGCAGACCGGTTGGCGAACTCATCTTTTGTGCATCATCCATTGCTTACCGCTTTCTGTTCGTGCCCGCAGGTCGCGGCGCCCGGGATGTCTCGCGGACATGCCCACGGCGACATCAGGGGCCGGCCTCAGTGGTTCCGCCGAAAGCCGCCGTGGTCCATGCGCAGCACGGAAGCTGGCCCGTTCGGTCAGTGGCCGGGTTTCAGTGCCGGCTGTCGTGCGAGGACCGGCGGAACGGGGTTGCATCGTGGTGGGCGCATTGGAGTGTGTGGCGGCAAGCGGTTCGAACTTGATATCTGGCATTGCCGTATTTCCAAATATAGTTGCAGTTTGGAATTTTCGCCGCAGACCCGACGGGATCAAGGAGGTCGCCACGATCGTCATACCACATGCGGGTTGAATGAACGCCTGTTCCGGTCGGGCGTGGGTGGCGGTTTGGAGGATCGCCTTTGCCCGGAAGGCGAGGTAAACTAACTAAGAAATAAGCGAATTTCCTTGAATAATCCATTCGATCTGCGGCGAAACCGTCTCGCGAAGCAATCCTTGGCATTGCGCCATGGCGGGGTTGCAAGACCGCGATCGGCCCAACCCAACCATCCGAGAAGTCGACAAAAATGCTAGATCCGCAACTGTTACGCAGCCGGCTCGAAGAAGTGCGCGCAGGTCTCGCCCGCCGTGGCTTCGTCCTCGATGTCGATACTTACAATGCGCTGGA
>CAYVOU010000304.1:0-3561 GCA_964453295.1 uncultured Gammaproteobacteria bacterium | reverse complement strand
GCCAACAGCTTCGACAAGCGCTACATCGCCGGTGGCTCCAGCTCCGGTTCGGCGGTGGCCGTCGCGCTGGGCCAGGTCAGCTTCGCGCTCGGCACCGATACCGCCGGATCCGGACGCGTGCCGGCCGCGTTCAATAACCTCGTCGGGCTCAAGCCCACCCGCGGATGGTTGAGCTGCCGCGGCGTCGTGCCGGCCTGCCGTTCGCTGGATTGCGTTTCGATTTTCGCCCTCACCGCCGACGACGCCGCGCGTGTCCTCGATGTCGCCGTCGCCTTTGATCCGGCAGACGGCTACGCGCGGCCGGCGTGCGTGGACGAACGCGACGGCGGCGGCAATTTTCGCTTCGCCGTTCCGCGCGCGGGGCAGCTTGAATTCTTCGGCGACACCGAGGCGGCGGCACTGTTCGATGCCGCCGCCAAAAAGCTGGCCGAACTTGGCGGCGAAGCCATCACCATCGACTACGCGCCGTTTCTGGACGCCGCCCGTCTGCTTTACGAGGGCCCCTGGGTGGCGGAACGCTACGCCGCCATCCGCGAGTTCATCGAAGCCTCGCCGGAGTCCCTGCATCCGGTGACACGCGCCATCATCGAGCCGGCGCGAGCGTTGCACGCGGTCGACGCCTTCGAGGCACAGTACCGGCTGGCGGCTTTGAAACGCATGGCCGACGGTCTCATCGCCGACGTCGACTGCGTACTGATCCCCACCGCGCCGACGATCTACCGCATCGACGAAGTCGAGGCCGATCCGATCACCCTCAACAGCCGCCTGGGTCACTACACCAATTTCATGAACCTGCTCGACTACGCCGCCTTGGCGGTACCTGCCGGTTTTCGCGGCGACGGCCTGCCGTTCGGCGTCACGCTGTTCGCGCCCGCCTGGCGCGACCGTTTCCTGCTCACCCTGGGCGCGCGCCTGCAAAAGTCCTATGGCCTGCCGCTGGGCGCGACCGCGCATATGCCGCCGACGGGTGATACCGAAATCGGTGACGACGCGGTGCCGGATCGCATCAACATTGTTGCCTGCGGCGCGCACATGGAGGGCCTGCCGCTCAACCATCAGCTCACCGAACGTGGCGCCACCCTGGTCCGGCGTATGCACACCGCGCCGGGCTACCGGCTCTACGCCCTGGGCGGCAGCTCGGCCGGCCGGCCGGGCATGGTGCGCGACGCATCGACCGATGCGGCGATCGAAGTCGAAGTCTGGACGATGCCGATTGCCAGGCTTGGCAGCTTCATGAAGCTGATCCCCGCGCCGCTGGGCTTGGGGACCATCGAGCTCGCCGACGGCAGCCGCGAGTGCGGTTTCATCTGCGAGCAGTACGGCCTGGAAGGCGCCTCCGAGGTCACCCATCTCGGCGGCTGGCGGCGCTACCTCGCCGAACGCCAAGGCGGTTGACGCCCCGTTCCGCTTCCGCCGGTCAAGGCCGACCCCTCTCCCCCCAACAGCCCGCAGCATCCTGCGGCGCCACCAAAGCTTGCGGTTTGCAGGCCGTTTCGTACCCGCATGGTCGGACGCCGCAATCTTTGCATCCTGATGAATTTAATAAATAAATTCGGCCTTTCGCGGTCCTGGCACAGGCCTTGATATAGAGGGCCCAACACCCGGACGTTCCGGATGCCGGGGACAGGGCAACGCGCATCACCCAGCCCGTCCCCAAACTCAAAATCACATGTCAGTCACAACCGAATCTGAAGGAGAGATGGATATGAAATACTCATTGATAGCAGCAGCGCTGGTCCTGGTAGCCGGCTCCTCCGCGGCGTCCGCGGAAGGCTTCATGCCCTGGACCGACGTCATGAAAATGTATGACGCGAACCACGACGGCGTCATCTCGATGGAAGAGGCAAAGGATCACAAGCTCGGCGAGCAGTTCCCGGGCTTCATGCCCTTCTTCCAGGATCATTTCGCCGATCTCGACACCGACCATGACGGCACGGTCTCCGAGCAAGAGCTGGCCAACATGATGCACAAGATGAACTGGACCGATAAGGAGATGGTGAACCAGTTCTACAAGAACACCGGTTTCATGCCGACGAACCCGAGTAACCAGTAGTCCTCCTCCCCCGACGGGGCCGCAAGGTTCCGTCTCCATTACTGAGCCCATCCATCCGGATGGGCTTCTTTTTTTGCGTGGGCAGTTATCTCGTGGTGCGAAAGCGTGTGCGTTTTCGCGGCGGTCATTGCAATTTACACGGCCCGGGATTGCACTGGCGATCGCGGAGGCCTACGCTTCGCATGCAATCACGACAACAACCGGTCCGGGACAGCGGGCATCGAACGTTCTCTTCCCGCCGGCCGGGCCTTGAAAGGGCTGGGGGCAGAACGCCCCATGGCAACAGAACCGAAACAACGGAGGCCCAGATGAAAAAATCCCGCCTGACGAAAATATTGGTCGCCGCCGTCGCCTGTGCCGGCATGCTCGCGGTCGGTTCGGTCCAGGCCGACCCGCCTTCCCGGGCTGGCGGCGGCAAATCCGAGAAGCACCAGGGAAAGGCGCGTAACGAGGGTCATGGCAACCAGCATCGCGAACGGAACGAACATCAGGAACGCGATCGCGGCCAGGCCGAACGCCATGGCAATGTGAAATTCCGCTTCGCAGATCGCGACCGCGACGAACTCCGTGCCTACTACCGCGAACGCTTCCGTTCCGGCCGCTGTCCGCCGGGACTGGCCAAGAAGCACAACGGCTGCATGCCGCCGGGACAGGCCAGGAAGTGGGCCATCGGCAAACCGCTGCCGCGTGACGTCATCTACTACAACCTGCCGCCGACGGTCACGGTCAAGCTGACGCCGCCACCGGCCGGCTACCGCTATGTCCGCGTCGCCAGCGACATCCTGCTGATCGCCGCCGGCACCGGCATGGTCCTGGACGCCATCGAGGACCTTGGCAAGCAGTAAGATTCTCCGCATGCATTGCTTCGGAACGCGCGGCGCATGTTTCACCCGCGCGTTCCGAAGTATGCGAGAAGGCGTCCCGCCGTCCTGTCTCCAATCCAGCGTTCGTGCTTCGGCGTCCTGGCCAAGCCGCCCTCGAACAACCGACGATGTGCGAGTGCGACACCGCGCCGATGCCGCTCGATGGGAGGTGGGGCGTGCGGCGGCTTAGCTCGCCAGGTTGTGGCGAACCCGTTCGGCCAGCAGGCGCATCATGGCCAGCGCGAACGGCGGGTTCTGGGACACCAGCAGGTTGAAGCGCTTCTCGGTGATGGCGGCGACGCGGATGGGCGTCTTCGCGACCGCCGACGCCGTGCGCGGCTGCTGGTCGATCAGCGCCATCTCACCAAAGACGCCGCCGGGGTGCACGGTTTCAAGCACCTTGCCGTGGCGGATGATTTCGACCTCGCCATCGAGCAGTGCGTAGAGAAAATCACCCGGACTGTCTTCCTCGAAGATGACCTGGCCGGCATCGAACAAGCGGATGTCCGGTTCGTTGTTGAAAATTCGCAGTGGTAACACGGAATGTCCTTTTCTTGTTCTTGGGATACGTCGGGGATTTCCCAGCCTCCCATGATCGGACGTTTTGGTGACAAGTGTGTGACGAATCCGTTGCGGCCGGCCGTG
>CAYVOU010000303.1:0-3574 GCA_964453295.1 uncultured Gammaproteobacteria bacterium | reverse complement strand
CGATTTTGCGGGCAAGCAGAAAGTGCTCAACATCGTGCCCAGCCTCGATACCCCGACCTGCGCCACATCCACCCGCAAGTTCAACGAGGCGGCGGCCAAGATGCGGGACGCGGTGGTACTGGTGATATCGGCCGACCTGCCCTTCGCCATGAAGCGTTTTTGCGAGACCGAAGGGCTGAAGAACGTGATTTCCCTATCGATGATGCGGTCGCGGGAGTTCGGCGAGGACTACGGCGTCCTGCTGGAGGACGGCCCCTTGGCCGGAATCACCGCCCGCGCGCTGATGGTGCTCGACGCCGACAACAAGGTGAAATTCGCGCAACTCGTGCCGGAAATCGCCGAAGAACCCGACTACGCGGGCGCTCTCGCCGCCCTCTAGGTATCCGCCTCCCGGCGCCCGTTCCCGCCCGGATGGTGCGACGCACCATCCGGGCGCCGGACGGCAATTTTCCTCAAACGGTTTCCGCCGGGCCGGGACCGTGTAAAAATGCCCATTCTGGAAGCGGCACCCAGACAGCGCGGGAACCCACAGAGCGGACCCAGCCATGACCGACGAACAACAGGAAGAAGCACGTTTCAAACGCATTCAGGAGACCTTCGGGGACGATCCTGACATGCTGACCGCCGCCCTGGCGGCGTCGGAGGAGTTGCTCGCCCGTTACAAATCCCAGCTCGACCAGTACCGGCACATCGCCATCACCGCCGCCCGCAAGCTCAACTCCGCCGTCGAAAAGTCGCGCAAGCGCACCGAACGTATCGCCAGCCTCAGGCAGGATGTTGCCGAGCGCGTCGCCGCCCAATACGAGGAATTCAAGCTGCGTGTCGGCGCCTCCACCTCCTTGGCGCGCGTCACGGAAGAACTCGAGCAGGTTCGTAGCGAGCTCGCCGCCAGGGAAGCGGAATGCGTCGAATGGCAAGCCCGTTATCGCGATCTGCACACGCGCATCGAAACCTTGCGTTCCGCCATGGCGGGCCTGTATCCGGAGATGGTGCCGGGCGCCTCGGCGTCGTCGTCAGGCACCTCGCCTGATGAAGCCGCCAGGAAGCTGGCGCAGCCGCTGGCGGCGGTGCTCCGGATCATCAACGGCCGGCCACCCGAGACACCACCGCCGGAAGTCGATGCCGATCCCGACATCAAGGCAGCCGTCGACCTGTTGGTTGACGAAGATCCGGCGCCGCAAGCGCAGAGATATCCCAACAACCCGGACGCGGCTTAGCCCGTCACGATTACCGACTGCCCACGCCCCACCCCGCCTGCCGCCGCTCAGAAGTCGTAGCGGTAACCAAACAGCGCGTACCAGTCGCCGATGTGGTTCCAGGTACTGTCGGGGAGCCGCTGAATGCTCCAGGCGCCGCCCGACTCCACTTCCAGTTGCATGCGCCGGGTCAGCAGATAATCGGCCCGCAGCATCGGCGAAAGCACCCAGGTCTCGGTGTTCCGCAATCCGACCTGGTGATCGACCCGCACCCGCGGCGTCAACCTGAACTTGTGCGTGATCGGATGACGGGTGCTGATGAACACCGTGGTGGTGTCGGTCTGGTGGGTGTCGGCATAGCGGAAGCCGAGCACGGCGGTATCGCCGGCCTGCCACAGGTTGCTGCCCACCAGTTGCGCCGAGTAGTACATGTCCACGCCCACCGCCGGGTTGGCCGGTACGCCGCCGGAGGCGGTGGTGCTCGAGGTGTAGGTCGACGTAACGTCGGCATTGATCAGGAAGCGCTGGCTGAGCGGCTTCGAGCCGCCTATCGTCACGGTGTCGGTGGTCGCGGTACGGTCCTCGGCAAACTGCCGGATCGGATCGCCACCGAAGAACTGTTTGAGTTCGCGCAGCGAGTTGAACAGCTGTCCCTGCAGTGCGTTGCTGGTGGTCAGGATGGGCGACTTTCGGTGATCGTAAACCACGCTCAGCGAAGCGCCATCCTTGAAGAACCAGTTGCCCAGCAACAGCAGCGTGTTGAGCGAGGAATACGACACGTCGTAGTCGACCAGGCCGAACAGGGACTTGTTGTTCTTGAAGTAACGCGCCTCGCCGCCCACGGCGCGGCGATCGAGCAAGCCGTGGACGCGCTGCTCGATGGCATAGACGTTGAAATCCCAGGCATTGGCAAAAGTGCCCAGATCGGCGTTGACGCCGACCATGTACTCGTGGGTGCGGATGCCGGTATTGACGGAGGACTGCACCGGGTAGCCGCCCACCACGTTGAGCTTGACGTAGTCTGACAGGCGCCAGCCGGCGGTGGCACCGTCGAAGCGGCCAAGCACGCCGCCCTTGTTGAGCGTCTGGCGGCCGATCCGTATCGATCGATCGGTTTGCAGCTGCGTGGCCTCCACGTAGACGTTGGACACGCGCGACTGGTTCGCATCCTTGGCCAGCATGTCCTTGCGATAACCCGCCGAGACGCGAGCGCGCAGGTCGTACTCGTTGTTGCGGGCACGGGCGGAGAGATCCAGGTCGTTGGCCAGTCCCGATTGCAGCACCCGCGTCGGTGCCTGGTCGTTGACCTCAACATCATGGCGGTAGAACTGCGAGATGCCGCCGAAGACCTGGACTTCATACGGCGTCGGCTTGGCCGCCGCACCGGCTTCCCCGGCCTCCGACGCCAAGGCACCTCTCGTTCCGGGCCGCCTGCGTCCCGGGCGCAGCTTCCGCTTCGGGGTCTCCGCCGCCGTCAGCAGGCCTGCCAAACGCTGCCGTACCCGTTTGGCCGCGTCGCCTTGCGGATAACGCTTCAGAAAACTTTCGTACTCGGCCCTGGCCTGTGCGAGCTGGCCGTTGCGTTCGCGCGCCACCCCCAACAATTCCTGCGCTTCCTCGGCATAACGGCTACCCGGCGTTTCGAGGACCTTGGTCAGCAGGCGAATCGCGGTTTCATTGTCACCCGAAGTGATCGCATCGCGGCCCTGCTGCATCAGCCGCCCGAGGCGTCCAGGTGCCGCCTCGGCGGCGGGTATCAGCGCCAGCGCGGTCTTGCCCGAAGCTTTGCGTTCCGCGGCCGGGGCTTCGGCGACCCAGGCGTCCGGGAAATAGGGCTTGAGCTTCGCCAGCACGAGCTTGGCGGACGCTTCGTCGGCAAAAAAACCCAGGCGCAATCGATACCACCGCTTGCCATCCTTCACGTAGGGAGTCGTGTAGACGCGGTACTGGCGCAGCAGCGCGACGTTCGGCAACTTGTCGGGAGCGACCGGTGCGGAGGATGCCGCCAGGTTGATAACGTACGGCAGCGAGGTGTCGACTTCCTCCGGCGCCGGCATGGCCGGCACTTCCTCCTCTTCCGGCACGCCGGGTTGCGCCGGTGTCGGCGGCGGCAATGGCACGACCGGTGGCGGCTTCCTCTCCTTTTCGATCACTTCCGTCGGGCCGACCGAGACATTGCCCCTGGGGGTCGGACTGATCACCGTCACTTCCAGGCTGCGGTTGTCGGCGCCGGGCGCCACCCGGTAGCGGACGCTGTGATTAAACCGCAACGTCACTTCTGTGGCGCTGGGCAGCTCGCCGTCGTAGGTGACCTCGAGCAACGGCGCCTCCTTGGTAGCCGTCCATTGCAGGTTCTCGCGCGTCTGCAGGTCCTGCGG
>CAYVOU010000302.1:0-3598 GCA_964453295.1 uncultured Gammaproteobacteria bacterium | reverse complement strand
ACGAGGCCGGCATGGGCATGGTAAACCGCTGAATCGCCGTGCCGGGTGCGGGCATAGGCGCGCGGATCAGCCTGCAAGCAGCGCGGTGAGATCCATCACGAGAGTGTCGACATCCTCTTCGCGGGTGTCCCAGGCGCACATGAAGCGGGCGGCGCCGTCGGGACCGACGTCGGTGTAGAATGCCCAGCCGCGATCGCGCAGGCCCTGGCAGACAGCGTCGGGAAGGGACACGAAGACGGCGTTCGCCTGGCGCGGGTAGGCCGTCAGGATGGACGGATTGCACGAGGCCAGCTCCCTCTCCAGCCGCGCGGCCATGTGGTTGGCATGGCCGGCGTTGCGCAGCCAGACGCCGTCCTCCAGCAGGCCAAGCCACTGGGCGGCTAGAAAGCGCATCTTGGAGGTGAGCTGGCCGGCCTGTTTGCACCGATATTTGAAATCGTGAGCCAGGGTGCGGTTAAAAAAAACGATTGCCTCGGCGTTCATGGCGCCGTTCTTGGTGCCACCCAGGCATAACACGTCCACTCCGGCCTCCCACGTCAGCCGGCGCGGCAGCACGCCCAGCGATGCCGCGGCGTTGGCGAAGCGGGCACCGTCCATGTGCAGGTACAGGCGATGTCGCCTGGCCACGTCCGCCAGTGCCGCGATCTCGTCGGTGTCGTAGACCGTCCCCAGCTCGGTGGCCTGGGTAATGCTGATTGCGGCGGGCTTGCTGGCATGGACGTCGCCGCGCCGCCCGATAGCCTCTTCCACGGCCTCCGGCACCAGCCTGCCGTTTTCACCGTTTGTCGGCATCAGCTTCATGCCGGGATTGAAAAAACCGGGCGCACCGCACTCATCGGTTTCGACATGCGCATTGGCCTCGCAGACCACCGCGCTGAACGGATGGGCCAGCGCCGACAGCGCCAGCGCATTGGCCGCCGTGCCGGTCTGCACGAAAAATACCTCGCAGTCCGTTTCGAACAGATCGCGCAGCATGCCGGCCGCCTTTTCCGTCCACGGATCGGCACCGTAGGCACCGGCATGTTCCTGGTTCACCCGCGCAATGGCCTCCATGACCTGCGGGCAGGCGCCGGCCTGATTGTCGCTGGCGAACTGGCGTGGCTTATCGATCACGGCGAGCACATCGGAAACTGGTCGCGGTATCACTGCCGGCTGATGCCCGACAGGTCAATGCCGCGCCGGGGACAAGCGATTGCGAAACCCGCAATCGATGCTGACACCGCATACCGCTAATCCGCCGAAACCGATATGGAATTCCCCAATCCCGTCAAGGACTGTCCGTCCCCTTGGCTGCCGCCTGCATGAGCGGCTTGATCAGATCGATGGGAAGCGGGAAGGGGATCACCGTGCTTCTTTCACCGGCGATCTCGGTCAGTGTCTGCAGATAGCGCAGCTGAATGGCCTGCGGACTCTGCGACAAGACCTGCGCGGCCTGCAGAAGCTTTTCGGAGGCCTGCAATTCGCCCTCGGCGTGAATGACCTTCGACCGCCGTTCGCGTTCGGCCTCGGCCTGCCGCGCAATCGCGCGGATCATGCTTTCATCGATGTCGATGTGCTTGATCTCGACGTTGCTGACCTTGATGCCCCAGGCGGAGGTCTGCTCGTCGAGGATCTTCTGGATGTCGACGTTTAGCTTGTCGCGTTCGGCGAGCATCTCGTCCAGCTCGTGCTGGCCCAGCACCGAGCGCAGCGTGGTTTGCGCCAGCTGGCTGGTGGCGACATGGAAGTTCTCAACGTGGATGATGGCGCGTTCCGGATCGACCACCTTGAAATAAAGCACGGCATTGACCTTGACCGAAACGTTGTCGCGGGAGATGACGTCCTGGCTGGGCACGTCCATGACAATGGTGCGAAGGTCCACGCGCACCATCGTTTGTATCCCGGGGATAAGGAACATAAGCCCCGGCCCCTTGATGCCCTGAAATCTTCCCAGGAAAAACACGACGGCGCGCTCGTATTCGAGCAGGATTTTGATGATCGACCAGAGGACGAGCAGTACAAAGATGACCAGGATGGTCGTCAGCGAAAAGGGCATGTCATTTCTCCTCGTTAATTTTTTCCACATTCAGGACCAGGTCGTTCAGCGCCGTAACCCGCACCGTCTGACCTTTCGCCAGCGCGGACGGCGAGTGTGCCTGCCATATTTCTCCCTGGACTCGCACCCGTCCCACGCCTTCAAAGGCGTCCACCACTTCGCCGAGGCTGCCAATCAGCGCTTCGACGCCGGTTACCGACTTGCGCCGGTGAATATTGATCGCCATGCCGGCGACGCCGATGAAAAATAGTGCGCTCAGCAGCGCGAAACCTCCTATCAATGGCACGGACACGCGAAAGCCCTCCACACCGACGTCGAACAGGATGAAAGATCCGATCACGAAGGCAGTGACGCCACCGATCCCCAGGGCACCGAAACTCGGTACGAAGGCCTCGGCGATCATGAACGATACGCCGACGAGGATCAGCGCGAGGCCTGCGTAATTCACAGGCAGCACGTTGAGCGCATAGAGGGCCAGTAGCAGGCTAATCGCGCCGACCACACCGGGCAGCACGTAGCCCGGATTGGCCAGTTCAAAGAACAGCCCGTAGAAGCCCAGCAGCATAAGCATGTAGGCGATGTTGGGATTGGTGATTATGGTCAGCAGCTCGTCGCGCCAGTCGGGCTGCACCGTCTCGATGACCGGATCCTTGAGATCCAGCGTGAGCGGCCGGCCGTTGACTTCCACGGTGCGCCCGTCGACGTCGGTGAGCAGGCTGCGGAGGTCGGGCGCCATTAAATCGATGACGTGCATCGAAAGCGCCTCGTTCGCCGCGAGGCTCGCGCCGTCACGGACCGCCTTCTCCGGCCATTCGGCATTGCGCCCGCGCATCTGCGCCAGGCTGCGCAGGTAGGCCACGGCGTCGTTCACGACCTTCCTGCCCATGGCGTTGGCCGGTACCTCGCCCTTGTCTTCTTCGTTCGCGCTTTGCTTTGCCTTGGACTTTTTGCCGGCCTTGTCCTCGTCCGAATCTGACGCCGGCTTGAACTTGGGCGTCTCGCCCAGGGAAACCGGCGTGGCGGCGCCAATGTTGGTGCCCGGTGCCATTGCCGCGATGTGAGCGGCGTAGGTGATGTAGGTGCCGGCACTGGCGGCGCGGGCGCCGGTCGGCGCGACGTAGACGGCGACCGGCACCGGCGAGGCGACGATGTCGTGGATGATGTCCCGCATGGACTCGTCCAGTCCGCCCGGCGTATCGAGTTCGATTACGACGAGGGCGACATCCTCCGAGGCGGCGCGTTCGAGATTGCGATGCAGGAAATCGGCGCTGGCCGGGCCGATCGCCTGACGCACCGGCAGTACCAGAACCGTTGGCTGCCTGGTCGCGGCGGCGGCGAAAGACGCAACGCAGAGCAGGAACAGCAAGCGCAACCACCAACGCATCGAAAGTCCTCGCATGTCTGGCAGTGAGTGTGCGACCGGGACGCCGGCATGCGAAATGGCATTTCAACAGCTACGGCAGAGTCCGGACGTAAGGATATTGTAGCCTAACGCCCACTACCGCCGGGGCATATGTCTCGGATCAAGGGATCGGGCCGCAACACCGCTGCGAATGAATTTGC
>CAYVOU010000301.1:0-3619 GCA_964453295.1 uncultured Gammaproteobacteria bacterium | reverse complement strand
AGCCGTCGGCGCACGTTGCTGCTGAGTGTCTCGTAGAGCTTGTCGACACTGCCGTCGGTCGAGATAATCGAGTCAGCGGCAGTTCGGATATATCCCGACACCCCGGAACCATCAAATGGCTGATAACCAGTCATGTTGAGGCTTGCATTACCTGAAATGAAATTGCTTGCAGCCACGCTGGCGCCAAGATGGATACTTGTAGTGACACCGACAGTCATCAATACCAAAGCATCACCGCCACTGATCGCGAAGTTGCCAAACCGGGAAACCGTTGAAATCGCAAGTAAGCGCCCGCTGGAGGACATCGACGAAGCCAAACCATTGGCTGAGATGGCAGAATTCGCACTCGTCGAACCGCTGACGGCATCAACCGAGACGTCACTTGTCCAGTCGCCAGCGTAGTCGTTCCGAGACAGACTACCCGCGTAGGCGAAGGTTGTATCGGCCTGCGACAGAGTGAACCATGTAAGAGTCGGATTTCCAGAAACAGGAAAAAGTTGAACCTGAAAGGTGGACCAATCCAGACTGGCATTAGCCGTAAATGAAGCCGCTTGGGCGATTTGACTCAGACAGCAAAATACCAGACTTGCCAGCAAAAACGAGAATTTCACCCGCCGTTTGCGCATGGCCCTTCTCCTTCTTGTCATTTGCCCTTTTCCTGGTTCCTTCCGATCCCTGCCGTCCTACTGTACCGAACTGGCGTTCGCCACAGCGTGGGCACGGCACTGCCCACTTTCTGACAGTTTACCATCGAAACAAAAAATTAAAATCGGATGGCTGCGTGTCGCCCGAACCCTGCCGACGATCGGCAAGCACCCTCTACCGTGCCGCTCCATCGTAGGGCAGGCGCAACAGCGGGTGACCCATGCGGATGGACCTGCCGGCCCAAACAGTGTCACAAAGGCTGATGCCCGCCGGCGCGAAGACGATGATGGTCGAGCCGTGCTCGAACCAACCTATTTCCTCGCCCTTGCGATAATTCGCATTGCAGGGAATCACGTTCGGTCCGCGGTAACGGAGGTGGAGTCTGACGTCCAGGCAACGCAGCCGGATGCTGGCCACCAGCACCGCCGCCACCGGCACCAGGGTAACCGGCCATCCCCCCGCCGCCAGCCGCGTCCGCAGCACCGCTCTTTCGTTCTTGCAAAACAGCTTCTTCACCCGCTTGAGTGCAATCGGATTGACGTTCCAGGTGTCGCCCGAGATATACGTGACCCGCTCCAGCCGACAGTCGTGCGGGGCGTGGAAACGATGGTACATCGTCGACGTGAGGCGCAGGGTGACGTACCTGCCGTTGCGATAGGTTTCGACGAGGTCCGGATCGATCAACAGGTCCTGCAAGGTGTAGGGAAAACCCTTCGCCTGGATCAGCACGGTGTCCTCAATCTCGCCGCAGGCACCGACGATGGCATCGCAGGGACTCACCAGCACGGCGGGATCCGGGTCGACAGGCCTCGCGCCGTCCTTCAGTTCGCGGGTGAAGCAATCGTGCAGGCTGGCGAAGCGCGTCTTCTTCGAATCCGAGAGATCGAGATCGGCAAACCAGCGCCAGATTGCAATGGACAGATCACGTACCAGCGGCTGCTCGATGCGGCTGAACCAGCCCATGAAACGCGTGAGCAACTGGCGCGGGATCCGGTTGGTGAGCAGAAAATTCAGGTCTTCCTGCTGAAACAGGCTGGCGAACCGACGGCGGGCTGTCATGTGCTTGTCATCATGCGCCGCTAGCCTGCCGCCCGAGCATGGCCGTGAACATGACAATCACCCTGTACGCCCTCGGCGCGGCGGCCCTGGCGGCGCTGCTGCCGAAACTGAAACGAAGGCTGGAACTGTCCAAGGCCAAGCATCCTTCCCTGACCGGTCATGCCCGCATGGCGCGCAGGGTAGCGGCGCTGATCCCCTACTTCGAATACGACGAGCGGCGCTTCTTCACGTCCGACGACCCGCCGGCGGATATCGCCGCCCGCCGCCGCGAAGGTTTCGTGCGGCTTGCCGCGCTCTATCAGGAACGCTTCCCTCGCACCAGTGCGCTGACCGCCGAGGTCATCGGCGGGCTTTCCGACCTGCAGTTCACCAGCCATTACCGGGTGCCGTTTCCCTACAGCCGCCACCTGCGCGAGCGACTCAAGTCCGGCGTGTTCATGCAGGCCTCGCGGGGCGTGCTGCTCACCGACCTCGACGGCAACCGGTTCTATGATCTGAGCGGCTCCTACGGGGTCAACGTCTTCGGCTACGACTTCTACAAGGCCTGCGTCGATCGGGGGATCGCACGCACACATGAGCTCGGCCCGGTACTCGGGGCACTGCATCCGGTGGTGGCCGACAACGTCAATCGTCTCAAAGCCATCTCCGGGCTCGACGAAATCTCGTTTCACATGTCCGGCACCGAGGCCGTGATGCAGGCGGTACGGCTGGCGCGCTACCACACCCGGCGCCGCAAGCTGGTGCGCTTCTGCGGCGCCTACCACGGCTGGTGGGGAGACGTGCAGCCCGGCGTGGGCAACCCGATCGCGGCCGACCACACTTACACGTTGAAGGACATGCACGAAGACAGCCTGCGGGTGCTGCGCAGCCGGCGGGACATTGCCTGCGTGCTGGTCAATCCGTTGCAGGCGCTGCATCCGAATTCGGGCGCGCCCGGCGACTCGTCCCTGGTCGACAGCGCCCGCAAAGCCCACTTCGACCGGCAGGCCTACGCCGATTGGCTGCGGCAGCTTCGCAGCGTCTGCGGCGAACGGGGCATCGTGCTGATCTTCGACGAGGTGTTCGTCGGTTTCCGGCTCGCCCCGGGCGGGGCCCAGGAATACTTCGGCGTCCGGGCCGACCTGGTCACTTACGGCAAGACGCTGGGCGGCGGGCTGCCCGTCGGAGTGCTCTGCGGCCGCAAAGACCTCATGAAGCGCTTCCGCGAAGAACGCCCGGCGGACATCTGTTTCGCCCGCGGCACCTTCAATTCGCACCCGTACGTGATGGCCGCGATGAACGAGTTCCTGCTGCAACTCGAAACCCCGGAAATCGCCGGCCTGTACCGGGACCTCGACGAGACCTGGGATCGGCGCGCGGCCGATCTCAATCGCCGCCTCATCGACGCAGGGTTGCCGGTGCAGATCGTCAACCTCTCGACAATCTGGACCGTCTGCTACATGCAGCCGTCGCGTTACAACTGGATGTTCCAGTTCTACCTGCGCGCCGAGGGCCTGGCGCTGAGCTGGGTGGGAACGGGTCGCTTCATCTTCAGCCTCAACTATGCCCAGGCCGACTTCGACGCCGTCGCGGACAGGATCATTGCCGCGGCCCGCGCCATGCAGGGCGACGGCTGGTGGTTGTCCGACACGAAATTGACCGACAAAACCATCCGGCGCCACATGCTGCGCGAGATGATCGTGCACCGATTCTGACAACGCGGCGAGCCGTACAGGCTGTCGCTGTGTGACGGCCTTCAGGCGTGCTGTTCCGACTCAACCGGGTCCGATCCCATCGGATCGATCAGCTGGCCGCGCAGCAGATGGAACGGTGACTTGTAGTACAGCATGATGTCGTGAAAAGGATCCGTCAGGATCTTCATCATCCACACCAGTCCCGTCTGCACATCCTGCAAAATGAACAAATGCACGGTGCG
>CAYVOU010000300.1:0-3631 GCA_964453295.1 uncultured Gammaproteobacteria bacterium | reverse complement strand
GTCAACGAATTCGACCCGCTGTTCGAGGACATCTACGACTACTGCGAAGCGCAGGAACTCGAGGTGGACACCCTCGTGCACGAGGACGGCGCCGCGCAGATGGAAGTGAACTTCGTGCACGGCAACGCGCTGGAGCTCGCTGACCAGGTGTTCCTGTTCAAGCGCACGGTCCGCGAAGCCGCCTTCCGCCACAAAATCTTTGCCACTTTCATGGCCAAGCCGCTGCAGAACGAACCGGGCAGCGCCATGCATCTGCACCAGAGCATCGTCGACAGGAAAACCGGCAAAAGTATTTTCTGCGACAAGAAAGGCCGGCATAGCCGCTTGTTCCTGGCGCACATCGGCGGGCTGCAGACCTACCTGCCGGCGGCGATGCCGTTCTTCTCCCCCAACGTCAATTCCTACCGGCGCATTGCCCGCTATCACTCGGCGCCGATCAACGTGCACTGGGCCCATGACAACCGCACGGTTGGCCTGCGCGTGCCGCTGTCGGAACCGCAGGCGACGCGCGTGGAAAACCGTGTCCCCGGTGCCGACGCCAACGTCTACCTTGCCATCGCCGCGTCGCTCGCTTGTGGTTACCTCGGCATGACGGAGATGCTGCACCCGTCGGAAGCGCTGACCGGCACCGCCTACGATCTGCCTTACGGCCTGCCGCGCGACCTGCTGTCCGCGCTGCGGCTGCTTGCCGAGAGCGAGGCGCTGCACGAGGTGCTGGGCAGTCGGTTCGTCAAGGCATATGCCGCGGTCAAAGCGTACGAATACGAAACCTTCTTCCAGGTCATCAGTTCCTGGGAACGTGAACATTTGCTGCTCAAGGTGTAACGACCAATGAATCAGACTACGACAAGAAGCACCGAGGACTGGCAGTCGATCGACCGCCGCCACTACCTGCACCCCTTCAGCGACGCCAAGACGCTGGGCCAGCAGGGCGCGCGCATCATCACCCGCGCCGAAGGCGTCTATCTCTGGGACAGCGAGGGTCGCCGCATGATCGACGGCATGTCGGGTCTTTGGTGCGTCAACGTGGGCTACGGCCGCGCGGAACTTGCGGACGCCGGCTGCCGGCAGCTGCATGAACTGCCCTATTACAACAGTTTCTTCAAGACCGCCCACCCGCCGGTGCTGGCGTTGACGGAGATGCTGGTGGCGCTGACGCCGCCGCAATTCAACCACGTTTTCTACACGGGGTCCGGATCGGAGGCCAACGATACGGTCATCCGTCTGGTCCGGCGCTATTGGGACATCGTCGGCCAGCCGTCGCGCAAATACATCATATCCCGGGAACATGCCTACCACGGCAGCACCATCGCGTCGGCCAGCCTCGGCGGCATGCGCCATGTCCACGAGCAGGGACACCTGCCCATACCCGGTATCGTCCACATCGAGGCACCTTACTGGTACGGCAGCGGCGGCGATCTCAGTCCGTCCGATTTCGGCCTGAAGGCAGCGCGGGCCTGGAAGCGAAGATTCTCGAGCTGGGACCGGATAACGTCGCGGCCTTTATCGGCGAGCCCATTCAGGGCGCCGGCGGCCTGCTCTTCCCGCCGGAAACCTACTGGCCGGAGGTGCAGCGCATTTGTCGCAAATACGACCTTCTGCTGGTGGCCGACGAGGTCATCTGCGGATTCGGCCGCACGGGCAGGTGGTGGGGTAGTGAACTGCTGGGTATCGAGCCCGACCTGATGCCCTTCGCCAAGGGTGTCACCAGCGGTTATCTGCCGCTGGGCGGCGTCATGGTGGGCGATCGCATTGCCGGTCCCCTAGTGGAGGAGGGCGGCGAATTTCACCATGGATTCACATACTCGGGTCACCCCGTCGCCTGCGCAGTCGCCTGCGCCAATCTGAAAATCCTGAAGGACGAGAGAATTGTCGAGCGGGTTGGCAGCGAAACCGGACCCTACCTCCAGCAGCGCTGGCGGGAGATGGGCGACCACCCGCTGGTGGGCGAGGTGCGCGGCGTCGGCATGCTGGCGGCGCTGGAACTGGTCAGGAACAAGGCGACCCGGGAGTTCTTCGAATCTCCGGGCGACGTCGGCACCATTTGCCGGGAATTTTGTTTCGAAAACGGCTTGGTTATGCGCGCGGTGCGCGATACGATGATCGTTGCGCCGCCGCTGGTCAGCAGCAAGGCAGAAATTGACGAGATGGCTGCGCTGGCGCGACGCTGTCTCGACCTCACGGCGCAACGTCTGGGGATCGCGATTTAATACGGCAGGCAACATTAAAAAACAAGGAATGCGGGTTCCCGGGCCGGCACATCGGCACCGGCCGCGCCCGGCATGGAAGTTCTGTGGTTCTGAGGTGGAATTTAGTGAGCATGAAGCTATTACCTGAATCGCATAGACGAGGAGACGCCGACATGTTGAAGCCGATGAAGATCGCGGGATGTACGCTGTTGCTGTTGATGATGGCGGCCTGTTCCGACAAACAGCCCGAGCAGAGCAAGGCACCGACCGCAGAGTCGAAGCCCACTGAACAGACGGCGGAGACAACACCTGCCGCCGCAAGCGCCGAAAAGCCGGAGGAAAAGGTCCTCAATATCTACAACTGGTCGGACTACATCGCCGAAGACACCATTCCAAACTTCGAGAAGCAGACCGGCATCAAGGTCCGCTATGACGTGTTCGACTCCAACGAGGTGCTGGAGGCCAAGCTGCTTGCCGGCCATACCGGCTATGACATCGTGGTCCCCAGCGCCAACTTCCTGGCCCGCCAGGTCAAGGCCGGCGTTTTCCAGAAGCTGGACAAGTCCAAGCTGACGAATTACGGCAACCTCGATCCCGGGATGATGAAGACATTGGCGAAATACGACCCGGATAACGCCTACTCAATTCCCTGGGAATGGGGCACGACCGGCATCGGCTATAACGTCAAGAAGATCAAGGAACGCATGCCGGACGCGCCCATCGGTTCCTGGGACATGATTTTCAAGCCCGAAGTCGTCTCCAAGTTCAAGGATTGCGGCGTCACTTTGCTGGACGCGCCAACCGAGATCATTGCCTCGGCCCTTAAATATCTAGGCAAGGATCCGGCCAGCGAGGATCCCGGGGATCTCAAGGCAGCGGAAGCCCTGCTGATGAAGATCCGGCCCTATATCAAGTACTTTCACTCCTCGCAGTACATCAACGATCTCGCCAACGGCGATATCTGCCTGGTGGTCGGCTGGAGCGGTGACGTGCTCATGGCCAAGAGCCGTGCAGAAGAAGCCAAGCGGGGCACCGAAATCGCCTACTACATCCCCAAGGAAGGTGCCGAAGTGTGGTTCGACCTGATGGCCATCCCCTCGGACGCGCCGCATCCGCAGAACGCGCTCAAGTTCCTGAACTACGTGCTGGAGCCCAAGGTGATTGCCGCGGTTTCCAACTATGTCAATTACGCCAATGCCAACGCGGCGGCGACCCAGTACGTCAACGACGACATCAAGAACGATCCGTCGATCTATCCACCGCCTGACGTCAAGGCCAAGCTGTTCCCCAACCCGGTGCACTCGGCTGACTTCGATCGTCTGCTGACACGCACCTGGACCCGCATCAAGACCGGCAGCTGAACCGGCTCGCCAAATCACCAGGGAATTTTGCGCCAGGGACGGCGCCCGCTGTGACGAGGAGGCAACGGCTACGTGAGTGAG